>JAMPEO010000034.1 GCA_023665105.1 Candidatus Gastranaerophilales bacterium
AAAAAAAAAAAAAAAAAAAGGAGAAAAAATATATGAAATGGTTATTAATATTCTGTATATTAGATTTAATAACAGGAATTTTAAAGTCATTAAAATTAGGTCAAAAATTTAAACTTAAAAAATTATTGTTAGGTTTAATTGACAAGTACATATATATAGTATTATTAATTACATCAAAATATTTAGATGAGTTCTATAATATTGATATATTCAATTATATGTTATGTTTTTGTATATTATACGAGATATCATCGAACATCGAGAATTTATCAAAAATTAATGGAAATTTTAATGAAATAATTAAAAAAGTAAAGGAGAAAATTGATGGAAAAAACGAGTAAAAAACATACTGTATTTCTACATGCAGGACACGGAGGTAATGATAGAGGGGCTCAATATGGTAAAAAGGTTGAACGTGATATTAACATTAAAATCGTAAAAAAAATGACTGAGTTTTTAAATGACTACGTTGAAGTACGCAGGATGCAAGAGGACGTTGACGACGTTTCACATTCAGCGAAACAGGTTACCGTTTTAGCAAACGCGATACTTTGTGAATTAAATATTGATGTACACTGCAATTCAGGTGGAGGGAGAGGTTTCGAATGTTACGTTGGAAAGAGCGGTCTTCTCGATGATTTTGGTAATAAGGTATGTTTAGAAATGTCAAACATTGGATGTACTATTCGAGGTGTTAAAACACGATTATCCGAAAACGGAAGCGACTATTATTATTTTATTAGAGATTTAAAAAATCCGTCTACGATTTTCGAAACAGCTTTTTTAGATAATGAATTTGACATTGACTTGACGCAGGATAGTGTCATTGAAATGGTGGCACGTGCATATTCAAATGCCATACTTGATTATTTTAACATTAAAACTGAACAAAACTCAAAGACGGAAGTGTCGACTATGTATTGCGTTCAGTGCGGTGCGTTTAAAGTTAAATCAAACGCTGAAAAATTGAAACAAAAACTTATTAGCGATGGATATAAAGACACTTTCATCGTTACTAAAAAATAAAAAAAAAGAGAGGTAAAAAAAATGACAGTATTTCAATCATCAAAAATTTTAAATTCAGTAACAAATCAAATGTGGGGCTCTGAAGCACCTAGCGTGCAAAATACAGCTGGTTTGATTTCAATTGGTGAGAAAATTTTATCAAGTGATACTAACAAAGAAACATTTTTAAATGTTCTAATTGACAGAATTAAAAGGACAATAATTAGAACATTAGATTTATCACTCGATTTTCCAAATCTGTTTATGAGTCAAGAAACTTTTTTCGGTATTTTGCAGAAAATCAATGTTTCACCAATTTTGGCTCAAGACGACAATTCATGGAATGTCGGAAATTCAGATTTTGAAGTAACAATATGGAATATAAATAAACCAGATGTGACGCAGACGTTTTTTGATAATATATCAGCATTTACTATTCCGATTACAATACCAGATGTAAAATTACGCAGTGCGTTTTTTGATAATGAAATGGATACTTTTATAACAGCTATATTCTCAAGCATTGAAAGCAGTTTATTAATGATATTAAATTCACTTTCACATTTAGCAGTATCAAATCTTATAGCTGAGCGTCTGAAAGAGAATAAAGAAGTTCGTTTATTAACTATGTATAACACGGCGATGGGGACGTCTCTAACTAAAACCGAAGCGGAGACTAGTCCAGATGTTGCACGCTACGCAGGTATGATAATAAGAAATTATATGGGCTATATGTCGCAAGCGTCAGTTTTATTCAACGATGGCACACAAGTACGTGCTACACAGCGTGATAATATGCATGTATTTATGTTAAGAGATTTTGCATCATCATACACTACTTATTTACAATCAGACACTTTCCACAATGAGTTAACCTCATTGCCGCTGTATAACGAAGTTTCGTTTTGGCAAAATCAGGGAAACACTATGCCAAATTTCGCAACAAATTCTACAATAAATATAATTCCAGCGTCAGAAGAGGATGCCAGCGAGCCTGTTGCTATTAATCAAGATAATGTTATATGTCTGTTAGCGGATAGGCAGGCTCTTGGTGTATCACTTATGGATGATTGGACAGCAGTGGACAGAAATAACAGAGACAGATTTACTAACTACACGTTCGGAGCTAATCGAGGATATTTCAATGATTTATCTGAAAATGCAGTAGTATTCACGTTAACGTAGTTATTCAATTTTATAATATAAAACCACTCTAGTTTTAACGTTAAAATTTAAGACTAGAGTGGAAATAAAAATGAGGTGATTATGTGTTTACTGTTGATTTTTACAATTGCACGTCAGATAGACGATATGTAACAAAAAATATTTCAACAATATTAAATAACGTAAATTGCACTTTAAAAGAAGAGACAAGTATTTATCATCCAACTTTGATAACGTCTTTTAATCAATCTATGTATAAGTCAAATTATATTTATATTAAAGAAACGAGTAGATATTACTACATTGAAAATATCACTGTAGTAAAACAAAGAATGACTATAGAATGTTCTGAAAGCGATGTATTGACAAGCTTCAAGTCACAATTACTTAAATGTAGTGCTACACTTGAACGACAATCTAACTTGTTTAATACATATTTAAATGATAGTGAGTATCAGACTTATGCATATAATAATATTCAAGCTTTAGCATTTCCTAACTCATTGCGTCAGTCGGAACAATTTATATTAGTAATAAATGGAGGTATATAATAATGAGTGCTGATTTTAATTTAACAGGTTTAAAAACAACAGAGGATGGTAAAGATGTTCTGTTTTATTTAGGATATAATAGTGAAGTAGAAAAAAATGTATATCAATCGCTGTCGGAGGGTACAGTAATAGCGTTACCAAACGTGTACGTTGACAGTAATAATAACATAACAGTTAACGAAATATTTAATACGTGTATAAGTGAAAATGCAGTAGGATTTAATGATATAGAAAATGGTAATTCAATTTTATTATGTCAAATAACATCAAACATACAATTAAGATGTAATGTAGTAATTTCATCAGATAGTATTGATAAATTTAACATAAATGACAGATTTGAAGTACGTGTTGGATACTATTTAAATGGTGTGCGATTAGGATATACTAACGATGTTAATAGATATGTTAAATTAATTAACGATTACGCAGGTACTGAAGTAATAAACGGTGTAAAAGATATCGACGAATTGTTTGTATACATAACACAGAGACAAGGAGCTTCAAACTTATCGTGGTGTGTAGGTGCATATTCATATTATTACGGAAATGATAGAGCGTTATCTTACACTGAGTTCAACATGGGACGATATAAAAATTTAGCAAATCAACCGACAGGACAAGTTGATACAACAATTCCTGGCGGTCCACTTTCATCAGGTAATATAACAGAAATTTCGATTGATGATTTGAACTCTACACCCTGATTATTCTGTCCCGTCGTCGGGACAGGGAACTTATAATAACACATCTGACGTGATTGGTATACCATCGGCACCTACACTTAGCGTATGTCAAACGGGTTTATATACAGTTTTTGTACCATCCGTGGAGAGTGTCAAAGCTTTCAGCAATTGGCTGTGGAGTACTGACATTTTAGATAAACTTTTTATCGACCCACTGTCGCTTATAGTTGGCATGTATATGTCACCAATTCGTCCTACGAATATATCAGCTGTCACAGATATCAAAATCGGAGGTCGAAATAGTAATGTCAAATCGAGTTATGTTTTAAATGAGTATTATTTGTTCAATTTTGGAACTTTAAACTTGAGTGAATATTTTGGGAATTTTTTAGATTATCAAGGCACAGGTATAATCTATCTGCCTTATATCGGTTATAAACAAATTGATTTGAACGATTTTTTATCGGGAACAATTAACGTGCAGTATTGGATTAATTTTGCGACTGGGATATGCATAGCTTTTTTAGTTGCTAATAGAGGAAACGTCAACGCTGTTGTTTATCAATACGAAGGGAACATATTTAATGAGATACCTTTGACGTCTCAAAATGCTGCAACTTTTCAATCATCGATATTAAATTCAATGATGATAGCAGGTGTAGGCATTGCGTCAGGAAATGCTTTGACGACTACGCAAGGATTAGTATCGTCAGCTACTAATATTCTAAATACTAACAAAAATTTTGAGAGAAGTGGAAACTTAGGAAAAAATGGTGGTTATCTTTCAGTACAACAATGTTATATTTTACTTCAAAGACCAGTTCAATCGATTTCAGCTGGCATGCGAAAAGATATTGGTTACGTATCAAATATTTACTCTGAATTGAGTAATTTAAAAGGCTACACTAAAGTACTATACATCGACCTTAGCGGAATTTCATGTACAGACGATGAGAGACAACGACTGATGCAAATGCTCAAAGAGGGAGTATATTTTTAATGTTAAAAATGAGGTGAAATATGAAAAAATACAAAAAAAAATCAAGATACGAGTTGCGACAAATTATGGATACGGCAAATGTGGTTCAAGGCTACTATTACTGGTTTGATAAACTGACTGCGTATTGTCTCAATATATTTGATTATAGTAATCTACCATCTACGTTGCGTGCAAAGGAGATAGAGAGTAATCTCATCTTAACAGGTCATTGTGTTTTTTGTAGAACTAAAGACTTATTGACAAGTGAATATCAACTTGTATCTGTACAAAGTGAGCTGTTCGGGTTTGACAAATACTATAATCCAACTGAAGCCGTATACGCACAGCCGAGATTACTTTCAAAACGATTAAAACTAAACGCTAAAGATGTGTGTTGTATCTATAATTGTGATTTAGAAAATCAAGTATTAGGAAACGAAGTGGACGGAAGCTTATACGATTTCATTTCTCGCTACGCTAGAATGTTAGCAGATGTTGAAAGTACACTATCTATTAAACTAGTAGATTTGCGTGCAGTTAATATGCCTACCTCCAAGGATGACAATACACGCAATTCGGTACAAGAATTTTATAATAAAATCGCACTTGGGCAACGTACTGTAGTTTCAGATAGTTCAATAGTATCACAGTTAAAAAACGTCGAATTAGGAAAACAAACATACTCTGATAGTATTAATGATATTTTAATAGCAAGAGATAAGATTTTCGAATTATTTATGCGTGAGATTGGCGTTAAGTTTTATCAGTCGAAAAAAGCACAAGTAAACGTTGACGAAGTTGTTGCTAACGATAATATGTATATTATTTCGATTGATGATATGCTAGCGAAGCGTAAAGAGGGAATTAAAGAATTAAACAATAAATTTGATTTAAATGTCGAAGTGAAAATTAATGAGAAATGGGGTAATCAATATGCATCAAATAACGATTAAAGATATATATGATAATTATAATACAATAATACCAAATCTGGATGATTTAACGTCAGCAGAATGGTATCAATATATTAAAAATTATGCTGATGATTTTATTCAATTACATTACAGAGACATGACGTTATCATACGCATTGCAGTGGAATAATATAGAAAAATCTTATGAATTTTTGATGAAGTTTACAACAATTTTTTTAAGAAGTAGAGTATATACGCTTGAAAAATTGTACGAAACTACACAATTAGAATATAACCCGCTTTGGAACGTAGATGGGATTGAAATAACTGAACGTAATTACAAATCAGATAATGCAAATACAATCAATCGCACAGTCATTAACAATGAAAATTCAACTGAAACGAGAGACTTAAAAAATAGCGATACTTCTACTAATAAAGTAGTTGATACTAATACTACTACTGATAACTTGACGGAAAAAAATATAATTACAGCTGACGAAACAAATACAACTTCTGTGACATCTGAAACGAGTGCAACACTATATTTACAAGAACAAGTAGTTACTGATAAAAGTGAGAGCGATACTAAAACTAACACTGGTACACGCAAAGTTGATAGTACAGAAGATACTACATATTCAGATAATACAACCGAAACAGGTACTTTAGATGTTGACAGAAAAACAAATGAAACGAGTGATGTTAATGACAATCGAATAATTAACGACAGTGAAAAAATTACATATACACGCACGGGGAACATTGGAGTAACAAAGTCAACTGATTTGATTGATAGTCAAAGAGAAACTGTAAAGTTTGATTATCTCGAAGAAGTATGTCACATGTTGATTTCTACTATATGTACATTAGTCGATTAGTTTTAACGTTAAAATTTTTAGTGAGGTGATAACACATGTCAAAACATAGTGTTTATTCAAGTGATATCGAAAAGTTATCAAAAGAGTGCGATTATCTGATATTAGATAGCTCCCGTGGAGCATCTAAATCATATGCATGTAAAGAATATGTGTTAAAAAGAGCGTATAAATTAAACGAAGAATTCGCTTATGTTAGACGTTTAAAGACAGAAACAAAAGATATAGATGTATGTGATTATTTTAATGACATGAACGTGTCAAAATATACGCAAGGCGAATTTGATAAAGTATATGTATATCGTAAAAGAATTTACTTTGTGAAACTCGATGAAAGCGGAGATATCACATTGCGTAAAAAAATCGGTATAGTTTTTGCGTTGCAAGAATATCAAAATAAGAAATCTCTAATGTATCCGAACATATGTACACTTTTATTTGAAGAATATTGTACAGATAAATATTATCTGAATAATGAAGCATATGACTTTTTGAATTTGTGTTCATCAATATTTCGAAATCGAAAAGGGTTTTGTGTACTCATTGGAAATAAGATGAATATATTCAATATTTATTATGACGCTTTTTCATTAGATAGAGCTTTAAATCAAAAAATTGATACAATTGATACTTATACGTTTAAAGATGAAAATAATAAAGATGTTGTTATCAAAATTTGGAATATACTAAAAGTTGAAGAGTCGAGTGGGATGTATTATGGAACTGCGGCTAAGAGTATCGACGGTAATAGTTACGTCGTTTATGAACAAAATAAGCTTATCGATAGCATCGATGAATATAATAATATTTATCAAGTTGTTCTAAATGTTAAAAATGTGCGTTTTTTAATGTCATTTTTACAGTCAAAAAAAGACGCTTTGCGTTTTACATGGTACGTTGAACCGAAAACGAGTGACATATTTAAAAATACACGTTGCATATCAGATAAATATAGCGATGATTTGATGACTACTCGTGATTTCACTGCTTTAACTGAACAAGAAGCGTTTTTATTTTCATTTTTAAAAAAAGATAAAATAGCATATGCAAATAACCGTTGTGGCACTGATTTTAAAAATGCACTAAAAATGTTAAAAAATTTATAGTTTTTTTGTGCAATTTGTATATTGTTTTTAACGTTAAAATATGATATTATAACTATATATATATAAAATCCTAGCCCCCATGGGAAAAGGGGAGGAAGAAAAAATATGAAAGAAATCGCTACAATATCAAATTATAACGAAAGTAAACTTGTTAAAAACATATGTGCTCTCACACAGAAAACAACTGAAAATGCTTGTGAAATAGCTGTGTCGTGTTATTATTTATATCAACTTAACTCATCAAAAGAGTGCACTGATATGTTAATCGAAAAAACGGGAATGAGCAAATCAACAATTTCTCAGTTTAAAAAAGCTGGAGAGTTTTTTGTGAATTACGGCTACTACGGAATTGATGTGTCAAAGGCTTATGCTATAGCTAACTACATTGAAAAGAAAAACGATGATAACGACAATCTCATTAAAAATCTTTCAATTCAAAGCGTGAACACAATACGCGAAATGACGAAAAAAATAAACAATGATGTTGAAGAAGTTGAAGAAGTTGAAGAAGTTGAAGAAGTTGAAGAAGTTGAAGAAGTTGATAATAGATGTGAAATGTATATCAGTTATACAAATAAATTGTTATCAAAAGTAAATAAAATTAATAATAGTAAATCAGATGATGAAAGTTACGAATTGTTTATAAAATTACAAAAATTCATCAATTTAGCTGTAGACAATATGAATAGCGAACGTGATGAAAGGGGAAAATAGTATATGACACGTGAAAAAATTATCGAACTTTTAAATCAAGATGTAATTAATTATAACACTGAAAATTCAACGAATGATAATTACAATGTTTATGATAGTATTAATACGTTCAATGAAAAAATTGAAGAAATACACGAAAAACTTTTTAATCTTTCAACACAATTAGATAGTTTTAACTTAAAAAATGATGAAGAAAAAACTGAAAGTGATAATGTAGTAACAAATGATATCTCTTTCACTTAATAAAAAAACCTTGCCCCCAGGGATAAGGGGAGGAAGAAAAAAATATGAATTTAAAAGAAAAAGCTATTGAAAAATTAACGTTATCACCGCTGTACACAAATCGCGAAAAAATAGAAACAGCTGAAATTTTAAATAAAGAATTGACAATTCAGCTAGTAGATTTAGTGAATTATAATGAAAGTAAATACGCAGTTGTAGTTTTTAAAGAAATGCCAAATCGAGTCTACAACGCTGGAACTGTACTTACTGAATTAGTGATAGAATGGCTTAGTGAAAGTTCAATTGATGAAGTTAATGCTGAATTAGCTGAAAATGAAATAGTAATAGTTTTAACATTAAAAAAATCTTCAGTTAAAAATCGAGAGTATGTATCAATAGAAGTTATTTAAAAAAAAAAAAAAACGTGAATATTTAGTTACCATATTCACGTTTTTTTTTAAAAAAAAAGGAGCTTAAATGCTAAATCGTGATGTATTATTAAGACGTTATAAAAGATATAATGTAGAAGATAGTGCTTATATAAATTATTTAGATGAACTAAAATATATAGAACAGTCATTTAGTAAAAACGATAAAGAAGAAATTAAAGTAGCTAAACAACAAGCTTATGAAAGATTTGAAAAAAAAAGTTTGTTACGTGATATAGATATGAGAAAAAAAAATGGTACTACACAATCATTTAAGACTTGGAGCACTAGACAGAAATTAGATGGAAATGAAAAAAATGCTAATTTACAAGATTGGATTAACATGATAGAAAATTTTCAAGTTTTTGCTGAAATTAATGATTTACATGAAATGTTTACTTCAAATCAAATGAATGAATTGTACATAGTTGCTAGAAATAATAATTTATCTCAAGATGAAGCGATTACAAGAATGTTAAATATCTATAATAGCAATACAAAAAATAATTTAATGATAGATGATTTATATGCTCTGATGATGGAGGAGTTAAGTAAATGATAAAAGAAATTAAAAATGTAGATGAGATAGATGATTTTACATATTCAATTTTTAATAAAAAAAATAAGCAATATTCGAATACAATTTATTGCTATGATATAGAAGTAACAAGTCTATTTAAAATATGTAATAAATTAGTTACATTTGATTTTAATAAAGATAAAACGTTCTATCGAAATTGTGAAAAGTATGCGTTACCGTATATTAGTACATTTTCGATTGAAGAAAATGTTTATTATTTTAGAAATTTTTATCTATTTGAAGAAATATTGAAAAAAATTTCATCGAAAAATATTAAAAAAATTATTTATGTACATAATTTAAGTTACGAGTTTATTTTTTTGTTAAATATATTAGTGAAGAATAATTATACAGTTAGTAAATATTTGCTTAAAAGACCGTATAATTTAATATCATTTTTCATAAAACAATTAAATATCGAATTTAGATGTAGTTACGCATTAACTAATATGTCGCTAGAAAATTCTAGTAAAATGTACAATAAAAAATATTTAAAAGCAGTCGGATATTTAGATTATAATATATCTAGAAGCCCTTTGACAAAATTGACTAAAAGAGAGATTGAATACATTACATACGATGTATTATCTATGTTTGAATTTCTATCATATTTTAGAACAGAATATGAAAGTGTAGAACGTATACCTTATACGCAAACAGGATGTATTAGACGATATCTTGTAAACAATTACTTAGATTACTATTATATCAAAAAAGTGCAACAATTAGTCCCTGATACGTTTGAATTTTTATTATTGATGCAAACATTTATGGGGGGAATTACTCATGCAAATAAAATACATGCGTCTAAAATAATTGAAAATGTAGCGAGTTGGGATTTTAGCTCAGATTATCCTTTTCAAATGTGTTGTGAAAAATATCCTTGTGAACATTTTAGAGAAATTAATATAGAATATGAAAAATATTATGATAAAAATAATTACGCATTTATTTATGATTTTAACGTTAAAAATTTAAAAAGCAATTATTACAATACTTTTCTTTCAGCATCTAAATGTAGAAAAAAATCACGAGGAATTCGATATGATAACGGACGTGTAACTAAAGCTGATTATTTAGAATGTACACTATGTGATTGTGACTTTGAAATGTTTAAAAAAAGTTATATATTTGATGAAATCAGAATAAATCATTTATATGTTGCTGAAAAACGTTATTTAGATAAAAAAGTTATTTTAGCTATTTTAAACTTATACAAGAAAAAAACTAAGTTAAAAAACGTTAAAGAACAAAAATTTATATACGATAAAAATAAACAAGAGCTAAATGGCATGTATGGATGTGCTTGTTTGAATATAATGAAACAAATATATGAACTTGATATTTATAATGAAGAAAATATGTTTCCTCAAAAAAATTTTGACTTAGATTTCATGAATGAAAAAATTAGCGAGAGTAAAAAATCGTTTTCTACACTATTTGCGTATAGTACTGGGGTTTGGGTGACAGCTTACGCTAGAAAATCATTATGGGAGTTGATATTAAAAACTGATAATGATGTTGTGTACTACGATACTGACAGTTTAAAACTACAAAATTATAAAAAATATGAAAGCTTAATTGATGAAAAAAATATTGAGATACTAAATAAAGTCAATAAAGTTTCGAAATGGTATAATATTGACATATCAAATTTTATACCACGCGATGTGAATGAAAATGAGCATTTACTTGGAAAACTTGAATTTGAAGAAATATATAAAAAATTTAAAACATTAGGTGCAAAAAAATATTGTTATGTTGACCAAAATAACAATTTTAAAATAACCGTGTCAGGAGTTCCTAAATCATCATATAAATACATGAAAAATGAAATCGACGATTTTTGTGAAAAATATGTTTTCGGGTACGAATGTGGAAAAATGGTAGGAAATTATATAGATAACCAAGAACCTTTTACATTTATAGATTGTGACAATAATGTGTATACTTGTAATGATATTAAATATTGTATAAATATGCAGTATACAACATATACGCTCAGTGATAGCGTAAATTATGAAAATGCTCTTAAAAATGCACAATATCCTATTAATTATTGTTGAATTTTTTGTATAATTTTACAATATTGTTTTTAACGTTAAAATATGATATATTATTACTATAGAAAATCCTAGCCCCCATGGGAAAAGGGGAGGAAGAAAAAATATGAAAAAAGAAATAATGGAAATAATTAAATTAGTAATTTGTAATATGAGAAAAAATTATGATGACTCTGAAAATTTCAAAAATCATTTATCCAACATAACAGCGATTGACATAGAAGAAATCCTTTTATCAACTGATAGTAGTTTATTACCAAATATTGTTAAGAAACATACATATAATTCGTTAAAAGGAAAAAAATGTTTTCTTGACTTTGCTTTATTTGAATTAAATATGTTTATATCAAATATTTTTAGTAATACTGAATTTGATTTAGAAATATTAAATGATGATATAGAGATAATAAAATTAATGTTAGATATTTATAGAAACCGCTACGAATATATTATGTATATCACTGAATTATTTGATAATTTTTATTCAGATTGCACAACGAACGAATGTTCGCTTTAGTCGTTAAAATTAAATAACTGTACAATATGCACTAGATATTACCCGTAATGCGTATTATCTATTGTGTATATTGTACATAATAACACAATGCGTATTTATTAAATATATACAAAGATGGGTAAAAAAACCCGTCTTTTTTTGTTGAATATGCCATGGTATACTTT
>JAMPEO010000035.1 GCA_023665105.1 Candidatus Gastranaerophilales bacterium
ATACTTTATATATATGTAAGCAAGATTTACAAAATAAATTCAAAATTATAGAGAGCGAGATTAACATGCAAGGTTTATTCAAGTTTAATCGTTTGGCTTCTGCCGGCGGTGCAATTTCTGATTGTGCAAAAAATTTAAAAGATTTACAAAAACTCAAGATGACATATCCGATAGAAAAAGAACCTACGGTTGCTCTTAGTTTAAATTTAAAAGCTTAAAAATAGATTAACTCTCTCTAAATATATAACACTCACTCTCTTAAAAATTTTATAACAGCCTTTTTAGCCTCTTGTTACATTTCTTAACAAATGGCAACTAAAAAGGCAATTTTTTTGTGAGTATATACTTTATATATATGTAAGCAAGATTTACAAACTAAATTTAAAATTATAGAGAGCGAGAATATTATGCTAGGTTTATTTAAATTTAATAGACCGTCATCAGGTGGCGGTGCAATATCCGATTGTGCAAAAAATCTAAAGGATTTGCAAAAGCTAAAGATGACTTATCCTACAGCAAAAGAACCTACAACAGCTTTATGTATAAATATTAAAGCATAATCAATCTATAATTAACAAGGAGTAATATGCCGGTAAAAGGTGCTCAAAAATCAATAACCACACGTGTTTCCACCCCCCCCTCAAGGGTGTATACTTGTGTTCCGGACTGTTGTAGAGTAGCTCCTAAGCGTACTCCGATAGATACCTCGCAAAATTTAGATACATTTAAGCGTAGTGGTGTAACTATTGGAGGTTTTCATGAATTACCGGATTCAATAACGATGAATCCTAAATATAATATATGCAACTGGTATTTAAAAAACTTTTCAGGTGTTTATAAAGTGGAAAAGAATAAGGGTATAAATCCAAAAAATGCCAGAGATGTTGATATTTGTTTAGCAAAATATTCACAGCGTATTGCATCAGAGATGGATACAGCAGGAGCTTGTTATACAGGTGCAAAATATGCCTTATGGGATGCCGGTGTAATCAATGATTATGGTGATATGCCAAAAGGTAGTGCTCATGATTCTATTTCATATTTTGACAAAAATCCTAATAAATTTGTAAAAGTGAATGTAAAACAAGAAGATTTAAAAAAATTGCCTGCAGGCATGATTGTTGTTTACGAAAAAGAAGGCACTGACGGTCATATTGCTATCACAAATGGTTATGGACAAGAAACGAGTGATTGTACTGATAATATGAAATGGCTTGAAAAGCATGGTAAAGGTGCTAAATTCCATGTTTACAAATTATCTGATGGCTGGTCTTATAATCCTGAAACCAAGAAACTTGATTTTGACCCTAATTATAAAGTAAAATAAACGTATCAATGATGTATCGTGTGAGGGAAATGTATTGAAAATTACTTCGATTGATGCAATTACTGTATCCAGAGTTTTGCGTTCTAACAAACTGACTTATCAACAGAAAGCAGAGTTTTTAAAGAAAAATTCATCAGCGATAAAACAGATAATTCGAACAGAAATTTCTCAATCAGAATTAGAGACGATTATGAAGAAAAGACCTTTAATAAGGTTTAGACCGTTGAAAAATTCTTTTACTAAACAAGGGGATAAAATACTTCTGGCAAAATCGCTCGGTATTGAGAAAAAAGAAGTAAACAGTTATATAAATAATATTGTTAATAATGGTTTTAAAACTGATGAAAATGTTACTCCAGACAATATTGCAAAGGTATCAAATTATGTTTTCAGGCATGGTACTAAACAACAGGTGATTAAATTCTTGGATTATGAATTATCCGATGCAAAGTTTACCTTAGAAAGATTGTACAAACTTGTTGATGAAAATGATGGTGGGTTGTTTGAATATTTTTCAAGACCTATCCATCGAATGGACAATAGAACTCTTTCAAAACTATATAATGTTATAAGTAAAAATCTCAATAATTCTGCAAAGGCAGGTTATATAGATAAAGATAAACTGGATTCTATCTCAGAATTTGCACTTGTAAAAATTTATCAAATACAGAATCATTCTAAGCTAATACGAGCTGCTGAAATATATAAACAAGGGATTTAAAAGTTATGTAAAGAGTTATTAAATTTTCACTCTTATTATTAAAGTTTTTATGGATTATGTCGTTTTCTATAAAAAGTTGTACATAGGAGTGTTAGTATGGATTATTTTGAATATTTAAATAAAAATAGAGATAATCTTAATCAGCCGCAATCGATAGAAGTTAATGCCGGAAACACTCAAGATATTTCTGATATCGATATATATGGCAACGATTTTACAGTCCAGCAAAATGATGATGGCGAATCAATCTTTAATTTTGCAACATCTGAACAATTAAACGAATTTGATTATAATAAAATAATTTCTACAGAAGCTGACGGGCAAGTTGAAGAATCGCCTGAAACGAAAGGAGATGAAAAAGAAGATTCTTTAACAACAGTTTTGAAAGATATCTTATCTTTTGAAGAGGTTCAAAAAGAAGCAGACACTGATGGTGATGGCAAGGTTTCTGCTGATGAGGCAAAAGAATACTTTTTGTCGTTAGCTGGTAAAGATGGTGACGTAGGTAATCTTACAAGTGAAGATTTTGATATTTTTCTCAAGGAGAAAAATATTGATTTAGAACAAGTATATAAAACAAAGACTGAAACACAAACTGTAGCTGATACGCCTCAAACTTCAGCTCCTGATGAGGTGAGTGCTCCTGAAACTCCTACAAGTCCAGAGGGTTCTGATACACCTGATGTTGCAGCAACGCCACAAGCTTCCCAATCGCCCAAACCTGTTACTATAGGCAGAGTTGGAAATACTGATATTAGATTAGGTTCGCCATCTTATTATTCAGGCAGTCGTTCTTCTGCGTCTGCTCCGGTTGAAAAGACAATAGACAATATGTCATTGGAAGAGTTGCAGGAAGAAAAAACAAAGCGTGAAGGTACGTTAACTGAAAAACAAAAGGCGGTAAATGCTGTTCATAACGGTTCTAATGAAAAAGTTGCGGCTGCAAAGGTAAATGCAGAGGCTGCAAAAACAGCGATGGAAACTGCTTTAAATAACGATAAAAATGTTAAAGACAGTGATACAAAAGATTTAATGGAGACTATTTCTGATATTGATGCAAAGGATGCTGAGCTGGACGAAAACGCTACTTCAATAAATGACCATGAAATAGAAATTTCTAATAAAGAAGATTCACTTAAAAATTTAGCAAGCAACGTAAAAGCCTTAACAGAAGGCAGTTCTATTCTTGATGATAAAATAGCTACTTTAAAAAATGAATTAGCAGGGTTATCAAATTCAAAAGATGAAAAAGATATTGCTAAGAAGAATAAATTACAATCAAAAATCAAAGATAAAGAAGCTGAACTTGCAGGTAAGAAGAATGATATTGCTACAAAACAGCAAGAAATAAAAGATACACAAGGCGAATTAAATAAGTTAAAACAAGAAAAAACTGATTTAGAAGCTAAGAAAGCTAAATTGGAAGAAGAGAAAACAAAGCTTGAAGCCAAGAAAACAGAGATTGAAGCAAAGATTCAAAAAGATTGTTCTCCTGCTACAAAGGCTAAAATCAAAGCTTATGAAAGTGCAAAACAAAAAATAGAAACTGTGAAGGCAGCTGAGTTGAGGACTGCTCAAGAAGCACAAACAAAGGCGATGGAAGCTGTAAAAGAAGTTAACGCAAAAATAACTGAAGTCAGCAACAGAAAATTAAAATCTTCATCATCACTTTCTATATTGAGTGTTGAAGATATTCCGGCATCTGTTCGTAAGCAGTTAGGCGGTAAAGTTACCCAGTTGCCAGATGGAACAGAGGTACTAACATTTAATTATACAAAGGTAGACCAAATGCAGCCTGAAATGGTTGAGAAGATTAAAGAGTTTCAGCGTATTGCAGATGAAATGGGTATGACATTTGTTATATCAGATGGAACGAGAAGTGTTGCTGAATCAAATGCTGCACGTGCTCGAAAAGGTACATTCGTAGCCGCAGGCGGAAAATCACCGCATAACTATGGGGTTGCTATTGATATTGCCTTGTATAAGGATGGAAAAATGGTTGGTGGCAGCGAATATACAGAATATGCTAACCGAGTTAAAGCAGAGGCTCATGTTGATTGGGGCGGCGACTGGGGTTCTTATGGAAAGAAATATGAAACCCAGCATTTCCAACTTGCAAGCTGGAAACGCTATAAGACATCAGATAATTTGATTGAACGTCATATAACATAATGTATGATAATAAAACCGTACTGTTACAATGAACTTGTTGTCACCTTTGCCCATGATAAATTTCACATTTTAAATATCATTCAAATGTAAATAAGTAGGTCAAAATTGCGAATTCGATAAATATGTCACTCTGAACTTGTTTCAGAGTCAGTTTTGCAGTGTCCGATGAATAGATGCTGAAACGAGTTCAGCATGACAAGATAAGTAGGTCGGATTTACTTAATCCGACAATCGTTCCTCATTCTTCTATTTGTCAGTTATAATAACAAAACAAAAAAGACTCGAATAATC
Source organism: Candidatus Gastranaerophilales bacterium (assembly GCA_023665105.1). Classification (GTDB taxonomy): domain Bacteria; phylum Cyanobacteriota; class Vampirovibrionia; order Gastranaerophilales; family Gastranaerophilaceae; genus UBA2883. Next base: position 4,512 of record JAMPEO010000035.1, read on the forward strand.
GAGTCTTAAATGGCTGGGGCGGAAGGATTCGAACCTCCGAGATGGCTGGACCAAAACCAGCTGCCTTACCACTTGGCGACGCCCCATTACGTCCACCTCTATATAATAATATCTCAATCAGAATTGTCAAGTTTTTTTATTTATTTTAATGATTTTTAATATTTTATTACCTTGCCTTGACTTTTGTCTATGTTAGATTTACAACAGTCTTGTAAAAAATTTTGGGATAGAAATATGAATAGTTATTTTATAGGTTTATTAACCCTCATTTCGGGTGCTATTGCTTCGTTATTATGCGGAGAAAAAGTTAAATTAAAAATTATTTCAGCGTTTACAGGTATTGCTGCTGTTTTATGTTCAATACCCGCTCTAAATGTCTTATTAACAGGTGATACAATTTCATCATCACTTAAACTAAATGAATTGTTTGGAATGGTTAATGTTGTTATCGACCCACTTTCAGCATTTTTTATTATTGTTATATCTTGTATGAGCTTTTTAGCTACCATATATGCGAATGGTTATATGAAAAATTATCTTAACAAAGGGATGAACATATCTTCTCACTGTTTATTCTTAGCTCTTTTGATTGTTTCAATGCTTTCTGTTGTTACTGTTCAAAATGCTTTGATGTTTTTAATCGTTTGGGAAATTATGTCATTATCTTCATTCTTCCTTGTTATATTTGAAGATAATAAAAAAGAAGTACTTTCTGCAGGTGTTAAATATCTGATTTATATGCATATTTCAGTTATTTTTATTATCCTTGCGTTCATGCTGATGGCTGTTAACTCAGGTAGTCTGGATTTTGAAACATTTAAATCTGTGCTTGAAAATAATCAAATGTTGGCAAACCTTGTTTTTGTCCTTGCATTTGTTGGATTTGGTATAAAAGCAGGTTTTGTTCCTTTCCACAACTGGCTTCCTGAAGCTCACCCTGCAGCGCCAAGCCATGTTTCAGGTGTTATGTCAGGGGTTATGATAAAAACTGGTATATATGGAATTTTAAGAGTATTAGCTCTTATTGCACTACCATCTGTTCAAATAGGATATTTTGTTCTAATTATATCAGTAATATCAGCATTGTATGGTGTGCTATATGCTATTACGCAACACGATTTAAAACGTTTGTTAGCATATCATAGTATTGAAAATATTGGTATAATCGGTATCGGTATCGGAACAGGTATGCTTGGACTCGCTTATAATTGTACTCCTGTTGCTATATTAGGTTTTGCTGGCGGTATCTTGCATATTCTTAACCACTCTATTTTTAAAGAGTTACTATTCCTTGCAGCAGGTTCTGTTTACACAAAAACTCATACAAAAGATATTGAAATACTTGGCGGATTGATTAAATCTATGCCAAAAACAGCTATATTATTTCTTATAGGTTCTGTTGCAATATGTGGTTTGCCGCCATTCAACGGATTTATTAGTGAATTTCTTATATATTTTGGTATGTTAAAAGGTTTGACTATACATAATTTATCAGCATTAGTTACATTGATACTAGCAGTTGCAGGTCTTGCTCTTGTTGGTACAATGGCAATCTTATGTTTCACAAAAGCATTTAGTATTATATTCTTAGGTATGCCTAGAAGTGAAGTTGCTGAAAATGTTAAGGAAGATACAACTATTTCATTTATAATTCCTATGTCTGTATTAGCAATTTTAACTTTAGTTATTGGTGTTTGTCCTAAACAGGTATTTGATATTATACTTTCACCTGTAACGGTATTTACAGGTGTTGTTCAGGCACCTGCGATTGTTTCTTTGATGGGAAATATTTCGATTGTATGTCTTGCTTTGATAGGATTCATAGTTTTACTTTCTGTTTTGAAACTTATATTTGAAAATAAATATACTCAACATTGTACTTGGGGATGCGGTTATGATAAACCTAATAACCATCTTCAATATACGGCATCATCTTATGCAAGTCCGTTTCTTTCAATGTTGACACCTTTATTTAAAAAAGTTTTTGATATTAAAAAGCCAAAAGCTTTGTTCCCTAAGGATGCTCATTTTAATCTTCATATTGAAGATGTTGAAGAAGCATATTTCTTAAAACCGTTTATTAAATCGACTGAAAAGTTCTTGGCTAAATTTGAAAAAATACAAAATGGTAATATTCAGCAATATATTCTTTACGGTTTAATATTCTTGGTATTATCGCTTATTGGGGTAGTTTTGTTAGGATAAGAAAATGGATAAAAATACTTTGTTTATAAATATATTCAATATATTAATATTACTTATAGCACCATTTATAGTTATAGGTATTATTAAAAAGACTAAGGCTTTCTGGGCAGGTAGAAAAGGTGTTTCTATCTGGCAGCCGTTATGGGATTTCATAAGACTGTTTAAGAAAGATCAAGTTATTAGTTCAACTACATCTTGGATATTTAGATTTTCTCCTATAGTTGTGTTTGCAACAACAATCTTTGCAGGGCTATTTGCACCTATGCTTGGAGGATATTCTATTATAAATATTGAGGGTGCGTTTATAATTTTCTCATACATTTTAGGTCTAGGTAAGTTCTTTGCGTTGATATCTGCAATGGATACAGGTAGCAGCTTTGAAGGAATGGGAGCTAGTAGAGAAGCTTGTTTTACAACTATAGTTGAACCTGCATTCTTTATTATTCTTGCCTCTGTGATTGCTCTTACCGGCAACTATTCATTTAAAGGCTTATCAATGATTCTTTCATCTGCAGATGCTTTCGGAATTTTGATTGCATTTCTTGCTGTACTTGCTTTGTTCGTTATGCTTGTTACAGAATGTTCGAGAGTTCCCGTTGATGATCCTACTACTCACTTAGAACTTACAATGATTCACGAAGTTATGATACTTGATAATTCAGGACAGGATTTGGCGGTTATCACTTGGGCTGCAGGTATTAAAATGGTTATACTTGAAGCTTTGATTGCTAATTTTATTATCCCTGCTAATCTTTCAATCGGTTTGGCTGCGGGATTATTTATACTTGTTTTAGCTTTAATTGCGGTTATTCTTGGAACTTTAGAATCTGCTATTGCCAGATTGAGAATGTCACACGTGTTTGAATTTATTTTTGCAATGACTTCATTTGCATTAATTATTCTTTCATTAGTTGCTATAAAGATTTACGGAAGTTAGGTAAAATATGGAAAATGCTTTAATAATTTTATTTGGATTAACAATGCTTTATATGGCAGTAACTAGCCGTATTATGGCTTATATAAGAATTTTAATTTTACAAGGAATTTTGTTATTTTTAATTTGTTATTTTGGTGTAGAAAAAACTTCTACTTTGAATTTTTTATTCCTTGCATTTGAAACACTTATTGTAAAGGCTATGGTTATACCAATGTTTTTAAATAAAGTTGTTAAAAGTACCCAAGAATACAGAGATGCAGATGCGAATATTCCTCATTTTTATTGTTTGTTTATTTCAACTGTAATTTTATTTACCGGATTTTTGATTTCTGATTTTAATTTTCCGGCTATAAAACTTATAAACCCTATTTATTTCGGGGTTTCTATAGCTGTTATTATAATTAGTTTGATTTTGATAACTATCAAGCACAAGATTCTTACCAACATTTTGTCATTTATTACTATGGAAAATGGTATATTTTTACTTTCATTATCTGTAGTAAAGGAAATGCCTATAATTGTTAATCTTGGTGTTTTGCTTGATTTGTTTATTGCAGTATTTATTTTAGGCTTGCTTGTAAATCATATCAATAGAGAATTTGATGATTTAGAAGTGGCTCATTTATCGGATTTAAAGGATTGTGAATATGATGATTAGTTTACTTTTAATATTTCCAATAGTTGCTTGTTTAGTACTAGCACTTACAAAATGTAAATGTTTGAATAATTGGACTATTATTTTATATGCATTATTACATTTTGGTGTTTCTGTTGCTTACGGAATTAACCATGATTTGGTAACACCTACAAAATATTTCGTTATGGATTCAGCAAACTATTTGTTTATGATGTTGCTGTCAGTTGTATTTCTTGCTGTTGCAATATATAACAAAGGTTATATGAAACATAGCGAGGCTGCACCTAACAAGTTAAGACATTACACTTATATGGTGTTGATATTTGTTCTTGCTATTACGGGTGCTATTCTAAGTAATAATTTGGGTATTTCTTGGGTATTTATTGAAGCAACTACTCTTGCAAGTGCGTATTTGATATGTTTCAACAGAACAAAACATTCTATTGAAGCTGCTTGGAAATATGTTTTTATATGTTCTATTGGTATTGCATTAGCGTTTGTTGGAATTATATTATTGACAATCGCAACCGGTTCTGTAAATACGCTTGCTTATAATGATTTATATATTCACGCAAAAGCATTTAATCCATATTGGTTAAAATTGGCTTATGTATTTATATTATTTGGTATTGGAACAAAAATGGGGCTTGCTCCGGTACATTTTTGGTTGCCGGATGCTCACTCAGAAGCACCTACTCCGATTTCAGCTTTGTTATCAGCGGCATTACTAAATTCAGCATTTTTGATTATTCTAAAAGTTTATAGAATAGTTTTGATATCCGGTTGTGTTGATTTTGCACAAGTGATGATGCTTACAATGGGATTTGTTTCATTATTTATTACTGCTGTATTTGTCTACTATATCTCAAATTATAAGAGAATGCTTGCGTATTCTTCTGTTGAAAATATGGGTATTTTAGTAATTGGTGCAGCTTTAGGCGGTGCAGCAATGTATGCTTCTATTCTACATATGATTGCACACTCACTTATCAAAGCTTCATTCTTCCTTACATCAGGTAATATTTTGGAGATATTCAATACTAAAAAAATAAAATCAGTCACAGGTATTTTAAAACTTGATAAAAAAACAGGATGGTTATGGATTGTATCTTTTCTTGGAATAGCTGCTTTTCCGCCATCATTATTGTTTATAAGTGAATTTTTGATGATTAAAACAATGATTGTTCAAAAACATTTTATATTATGTGGTTTATTTGTAGTTCTTCTAACGATTGTTTTGTATGGACTTGCAAAATCTGTTATTAAGATGAGTTTTGGAGAACCAAATAACAATAAAATAGATGTATATAATGATAATGTTAAGAAGTTATCATTGGGTATGTATGTACCGCAAATAGTTATGTTAATTGTGGCTTTTGTACTAGGTTGTTATGTTCCGCCTTGTTTGAACAGTGTAATCAATGCTGCAGTTATCGGGTTTGGGGGTTAATAATGAACTGGTTAATAACAACAAATAATAATCCTATAGATATATCAGAAATACCTTGTCTTGATATGAATACTCTAAGACAAGAAATATTGGATATAAAAAAACGTGTAGTCGGGTTCTTTGGTAAAAAAGAGTGGAACGGTGTAAAGCTCTTTGTGGTAATGGCTGATGATGCAAAAGCTCAGTTATATGTGTCATCTGCATTTTTCGATAATAATTCACCTAAGAACTATGAGTCTATAACACCAATAATTCCTGCATTTCACATGTTTGAACGTGAATTTTATGAAGATTTTGGAATTGAGCCTTTAAACCATCCTTGGTTAAAGCCTGTTCGTGACCATAAAAAAGAATATCCGTTCTTTGAAGTTGATGGTGAAGAAGTGCACCAAGTTGGTGTTGGACCTATTCACGCCGGTGTTATTGAACCAGGTCATTTTAGATTTATGTGTAACGGTGAAAAAGTTTATGATTTAGAAATTAGGTTGGGGTATCAATCCAGAGGGGTTGAAGATTTGATGGTATCATCTCCGTCTAATCAGTTGGCAGAGTCTATTTGTGGTGATAGTGTTATTGCATATAATATTGCTTATTCAAGAGCTATTGAAGCATTAAAAAATATAGAAATCTCAAATAAAGCACAGATTATACGACTTATAGCATTAGAAATGGAAAGATGTGCTATACATATTGGTGATTTAGGTGCTATTGCCGGCGATACGGCTTATTTGATGGGTGCGTCAATCTTTGGTGTTACAAGAACATTAGTGATAAATACGATGTTAGAACTTTGCGGAAGCAGATTCGGCAGGGGGCTTGTTACTGTTGGCGGTGTGAATTTTGATATAGATGAGACATTTGCGGCAAAAATAGTTAGTACATTAAAAGAGGTTTCTGATACAGTTAAACGAACTTTTGCAACAATGATTAAATCTCCGACCGTTGTTTCACGTCTTGAAAGAACTGGTGTTGTAAGTAATGCAAATGCTTTAGATTTAGGACTTGTTGGTATGGCTGCAAGAGCATCAGGTGTGGAATTGGATTCAAGATTTGATTTCCCTGAACAGTGGCTTGATGATATTGAAAATAAAAGTATAAAAGCATCAGGTGATGTTTATTCAAGAACACGTATTAGATACAAAGAAATTCTACAATCAATTCATATAATTAAACAGCTATTGAAAAAATTACCTGAATACAAGAACGAACCTCTTTGCGTCAATGATTCAAATTCTAATCGTTCTAATTCTATGGTTATTTCAATAGTTGAGGGTTGGAGAGGTGAAGTTATTCACACTGTTATGACAGATGAAAATAGTAACCTTTCAAGGTATAAAGTTAAAGATCCGTCATTTAATAACTGGTATGGTTTGGCTATGGCGGTACGAAATAACGGTATTTCAGATTTTCCTCTTTGTAACAAGAGTTTCAATTTGTCGTACTGTGGAAATGATTTATAAGGAATAATAAGAATGTTTGATACTTTAAAATTAAAATATTATCAAGGTAATCAGTTTATAAAAGATATAGAGAATGCACCGATGCGTGATGCTTTTAGAGGTTTTCCTGTTTTAAATCCTGATGTGGATTGTTCAAGGCTGGAAGAGGTTTGCCCGACAGGTGCTATTTCTACAACCCCGTTATGTATTGATATGGGTAAATGTACTTTTTGCGGTAAATGTTCAAAAGTATCTGAAGCTGTTAAGTTTACTAATGGATATAAACTTACTTCATCATCAAGAGAAAAACTTATTATTCGTCCTGATATGAATTATGAAGAATATCAAAAAACTGCGGTGGAAGTAAAAAAAGAGATTGTGAAAGTTTTTGGAAAATCTTTGAAGTTAAGACAGGTTTCTGCTGCCGGATGTAATGGGTGTGAAATGGAGTTGAATGCTTGTTCAAATTGTAACTTTGATATGGGTAGATTTG
>JAMPEO010000036.1 GCA_023665105.1 Candidatus Gastranaerophilales bacterium
TTATCAAAGGTAAAAGAATGGCTGGAAACATGGGTAACGAAAGAGTTACTATTACAAAATTAAAACTTGTTAAAGTTGATAGCGAAAACAGCTTAGTTTTAATTAAAGGTTCTGTTCCTGGTTGTGAAGGAAGATTGGTTACAATCACTCCATCAAGAACTAAGTGGAATTAGAATGCGTAGCCGGTGTTGCCGGTGTTAGCTTGCCGGAGGGCAAGATAAGCAGGGCAACATAACGATGCCGCCGTTGTGAACGGAGCGATAGTGCAGTGAACGAAGCAATCTTCGATTGCACAGGCGGAATAAGTAATACCAAACCCGCTTCAGCCATATAAAACCGAGTAATCGGAAAGGGGTTGACGGTAAGCAAAAGGAAAATAGAAAAATGTCAAAACAAATATTAAGCACAAACGGTGAAAAGTTAGGTGAAATTAACTTAAACAAAGAAGTTTTTGGTATTGAACCTAATATGCACGTAATGCACTTAGCATTAAGAAGACAATTAAATAATGCTCGTCAAGGTAACGCTTGTTGTAAAACAAGAGCAGAAGTTTCTGGTGGTGGTAGAAAACCTTGGAAACAAAAAGGTACCGGTAGAGCAAGAGCTGGTTCAACAAGATCACCTTTATTTGCAGGTGGTGGTGTAGTATTTGGTCCAAAACCAAGAAACTACGATTTGGCTATGCCTCAAAAAGCTAGAAAATTAGCTTTAAGATCAGCATTGTCAGCTAGAGAAGCTCAATTAGTAGTAGTTAAAGATTTCTCAACAATTTCTGAACCAAAAACAAAATTGGTTGCAGCAGCTATGAAATCTTTAAATGTTTCAGGAAAAGTTCTTATCGTAGCAGATATCAATGCTCCTGAAAATAAATATATCAGTTTAGCTGGTAGAAACATCCCTTCATTGAAAATGATTTTACCTACAAACTTAAACGTAAAAGATTTATTGGAAGCTGATTATGTAATCATTACTGAAGCTGCAATAAATGATATAACAGAAAGGTTGCAATAATGAGTAATAAAGAAAGATTATACGATATTATCAAAAGACCTATCATTACAGAAAAATCAATGATAGCTACTACATTGGGTCAATATACATTCGAAGTAAAAGAAGATGCTACAAAGATTGAAATTGCTCAAGCAGTAGAATTAGCTTTTCCTGGAAGAAAAGTTAAAAAAGTAAGAACAATTTATATGCCATCTCATTCTAAGAGAATGGGTTACAAATACGGTAGAACAGATTCTAGCAGAAAAGCTATCGTTACTATCGAAGGTGATCCAATCGAAGAATTAGTTGGAGCATAACCGATTTTTGTATAGAGTGACGGTGAGCGAAGCGAACCTAACTCGAAGTAGTGCCGAAATAGTGAACGGCGGTTTTACGAAGTAAAACAGAGTGAATGACTTGAAGGCGTGAAACAATAAATCGGGAAGAATAGCAAAAAATATAAATCACAGTATTTATATTAAACAGTAAAAAGAAGCCAAAAATGAAAATTATAGGAGAAAAATATAATGGCAACTCGTAAAATTAATCCGACATCTCCGGGACAAAGAGGTATGGTAAAAAGTGATTATCAAGAAATCACTACAATGACTCCTGAAAAATCATTACTTAAACCTATAAAGAAAACAGCAGGTAGAAATAATACAGGTAGAATTACATGTCGTCACAAAGGCGGCGGTGTAAAAAGAGCATACCGTATAATTGATTTTAAAAGAGAAAAATTTGGAGTACCGGCTACAGTTAAAACTATTGAGTACGATCCAAACAGAAATGTAAGAATTTCATTAGTATTCTATGCAGATGGTGAAAAGAGATATATCTTAACACCTGAAGGATTGAATGTTGGTGATGTAATTCTTAGTGGTGTTGAAGCTCCTGTTCAAACAGGTAATGCAATGCCATTGGATGTAATTCCATTAGGTACAATAGTTCACAATATTGAGTTAGAACCTGGCAGAGGCGGCAAAATGGTTAGATCTGCAGGTAACTCAGCTCAGGTAATGGCCAAAGAAGGAAACTATGTAACTATCAAATTACCATCTGGCGAAATGAGAATGGTAAGAAAAGAATGTATGGCTACTATCGGTTCTTTAGGTAATTCTGAATTCAAGAACTTAAAGATTGGTAAAGCTGGTAGAAAAAGATACATGGGTATCAGACCTACAGTACGTGGTGTTACAATGAACCCTTGTGATCACCCTCACGGTGGTGGTGAAGGTAAAACCGGTCCTGGTGGACACCCTAAAACACCTTGGGGTAAACCTGCATTGGGTTACAAAACTCGTAAGAAAAATAAAGCATCTAATAAGTTAATTGTTAGAAGACGTAAAAAATAAGAACAGATAAAATTATAAAGGAGAAATTAATGGCACGTTCATTAAAAAAGGGCCCTTACGTAGAAGAAGCTCTACAAAAGAAAATTGACAAAATGAATGCAAATTCAGAAAAGAAAGTCATTAAGACTTGGTCAAGGGCATCAATGATAATTCCGGATATGTTAGGACACACAATCGCTGTTCACAATGGGAAAACTCACGTTCCTGTATATGTAACAGAACAGATGATTGGTCACAAACTAGGTGAATTTGCACCTACAAGATTATACAGAGGACACGCTGGTTCTGACATAGCTAAGAGAAAATAACAAATTAAAAATAAGGAACATGAAAATGGAAGCAAAAGCAAGACAAACAGATATAAAAATGACTGCAAGAAAACTTCGTCGTGTAATCAACGAAGTTAGAGGAAAAGCAGTTAAAGACGCTAAAGTAATGTTGCGTTTTATGCCTTATTTTGCAGCGAAAGTTGTTGAAAAGAACTTGTTAGCTGCAGTTGCTAATGCAAAAGAAAAATATGGTGTTGGCGAAGATGCATTAAAGATTTCTGAAATCTATGCAGATGAAAGTGCAACATACAAAAGAGGTAAGCCAAGAGCTCAAGGACGTATCTATAGACGTCTTAAGAGAACTTCTCACCTTACAATCGTAGTTAGTGATACAGCAAAATAGGGAAATTATAAAATGGGACAAAAGACACATCCAACCGGATTTAGAGTAGGAATAATCAAACCATGGTTAAGTACATGGTATGCAAAAGTTAAAGACTATGCCGGTTTTGTAGCAGAAGATGCTAAAATCAGAAAATTTATTAAGAAAAAATTATATGCAGCAGGCGTATCTAGAATTCTTATAGATAGAAAATCTCAAAGCACAACTATAACAGTAGTAACAGCTAAACCTGGTATTGTTGTTGGTCGTGGTGGTCAAGGGATTGATGATCTTAAGAAAGAAGTATCAAAATATCTTGGAAGAACAATTTTAATCAATGTTGTTGAAGTTGCAAGAATTGATACAGATGCACAATTAGTTGCAGAGTCAATCGCTCAACAATTAGAAAAACGTATTGCGTTCAGAAGAGCAATGAAGCAAGCAATGCAAAGAACTATGAGAGCTGGTGCTCAAGGTATTAAAGTTATGGTATCAGGTCGTTTAGGCGGAGCTGAAATCGCACGTTCAGAATGGGCAAAAGAAGGAAGAATTCCTCTTCAAACATTAAGAGCTGATGTTGATTATGGTTTCACAGAAGCAGATACTATAATGGGTAAAATTGGTGTTAAGGTATGGATTTTCAAAGGTGATTTAATGCCTGGTGAAAAAGCAGACCAAAACATTAAGAGTAAAACATCAAAAGATTCAGCAGACAAATTTAACAAGCGTTCAAGACGCGGAAAATCTGCAGAAGTAAGCAGTAAATAATGACACAGGAGAACAATAAAAATGTTAATGCCTAAAAAGACAAAATTCCGCAAAATGATGAAAGGAAGAATGAAAGGTACCGAAACAAGAGGTACAGAATTCGAATTCGGTCGTTATGCACTTAGAGCGCTTGAACCAGGCTGGATTACAAGCCGTCAAATCGAGGCAGCAAGACGTGCAATGACTCGTGAAATCAAACGTGGCGGAAACGTTTGGATTAAAATATTCCCAGACAAACCAATTACAGCAAAACCTGCTGAAACTCGTATGGGTTCCGGTAAAGGTAACGTTGAATACTGGGTAGCAGTTGTAAAACCAAATAGAATTCTTTTTGAATTAGATTATTTTGATAGAAATACAGCAGTTAGAGCGTTAGAACTAGCAGCACAAAAATTACCTATCAAAGTGAAAGTAGTTGAAAAAGAGAAACAACAGTAAGGAATAATAACAATGAAATTACAAGATATTCGTGAAAAATCAGTAGACGAGTTAAAAGGTCTTGTTGTTGACTTGAAAAAAGAATTATTCAATTTAAGATTACAAAAATCTACAAACAAATTGGAAAATCCTGCTTCAATAGCAACAACAAAAAGAACAATAGCTCGAGTTAAGACAGTTATAAAAGAAAAAGAGGTTGAAAATGCCTAAGAAAGAAAGACAAGGAATTGTAGTAAGTGATAAGATGGATAAGACTGTAGTTGTTAAAGTTGCGTCTTATGATCCACATCCAAAATACAAGAAAATTATCGAATCAAATAAAAACTATAAAGCACACGATGAAAACAATGAATGCGGTATCGGCGATACAGTAAGAATTGTTGAATCAAAACCTTTATCAGGTGGTAAACGTTGGTCAGTGCTTGAAGTTGTTGAAAAAGCAAAATAGTAAAAAGGAAAATATAACAATGATACAACAAGAAACTAGATTAACAGTAGCAGATAATACAGGTGCAAAAGAATTGTTAGTTATCCGTGTAATGGGTAGTTCAAACAAGAAATTTGCATCAGTAGGTGATGTAGTTATAGCTACAGTAAAAGATGCTACTCCAAATATGGCTGTTAAGAAATCAGAAGTTGTAAGAGCCGTTATTGTTAGAACAAAACACGATATTTCTCGTGCAGACGGTTCAGTAATCAGATTTGATGACAATGCAGCTGTTGTTATAAACAAAGATGGTAACCCACGTGGTACTCGTGTTTTCGGACCGGTTGCTCGTGAGTTAAGAGATAACAACTTTATGAAGATTGTTTCTCTTGCACCGGAAGTAATATAGTTTGGCGAACCTGCGAAAGCGGAATGCCCAAAGATAATACAAATTGGAGAAAAAAATGACAGATAATAGTAAAAAAGCTTTGCATGTAAAGACTGGCGATAGAGTTATCGTTACAGCCGGCAAAGACAAAGGTAAAACAGGAAACGTAAAAAAAGCAATCCCTTCAAAATCACAAGTAATTGTTGAAGGTTTGAATATGGTAACAAAGGCACAAAAACCTAATCCAATGTTAGGTGTTCAAGGTGGTTTAAATAAAATTGAAGCTCCTTTGGATAGCTCTAATGTTATGATAGTATGCCCAAGTTGCGAAAAACCTACAAGGGTTAAACACGAAGTCGTAGACGGTAAAAAAGTTCGTGTTTGTAAAAAATGCGGTGAAAAGTTAGATGTTTAATATATAATGCAATCGGTGCTAACTGATTTTGACAGATGAAAATGTGTCAGTCAGGATAGATACAAAAGCAGAGTATTATGATATTAATATCATCTTAAGTTATAAGGAAAATAAAAATGGCTAAGACAAAGAATTTAAAAGCAAAATATGCAGAAGACGTAAAACCTGCAATGAAGGAAAAATTCGGTTATAAAAATGACATGATGATTCCTCGTTTACACAAAATTGTGTTAAACATGGGTGTTGGTGAAGCGTCTCACAACTCAAAGATAGCTGATGCTATTGAAGCACAATTAACTAAGATTTCAGGTCAGAAATCAGTAGTTACAAAAGCTAAAAAATCAATCGCATCATACAAATTAAGAGAAGGCATGCCAGTTGGTGCTATGGTTACATTACGTGGCGAAAGAATGTATGACTTCTTACAAAAATTGATTTGTGTAGTACTTCCTCGTATTCGTGACTTTAGAGGTATCAGCCCTAAGAGTTTCGATGGTCGTGGTAACTATACATTAGGTTTAAAAGAACAAGCATTGTTCCCTGAAATTTCTTACGAAGAAATCGAATTGGTTAAGGGTATGAATGTTTCAATCATTACAACAGCTGAAACTGATGATGAAGCTAGAGAATTGTTACATTTATTAGGTATGCCATTCAAGGGAATGAATAAGTAGGAATTTGAAAAAGATAGATTCCTGAGATAAAATATAATTAAAAGAAAAAACAAAGGAGAAAATCGTGGCTAAAAAAGCGATGATAAACAAAGAAAGAACCAGAGAAGCATTAGTTGCTAAAGGTAAATATCCAAAAGTTAGATTGCACAACAGATGCAGTATTTGTGGTCGTCCTCACGGATATCACAGAGACTTTGGTCTTTGCAGAATTTGCTTAAGAAAAATGGCTCACCAAGGATTATTACCTGGTGTAACTAAAGCAAGCTGGTAGTTTCTTAGTTTAAAAGGAAACAGCGGCTAAACTGAATTGTCAGTTAGTCATACCATTTATAAAAAGAGTAACTTTTGTTACTCTTTTTGTGTTGTTTATTCTGTTTTTTAGGATTGGAGTTATTTGTTTAATCCAAGAATTGCTTTATTATTGTCTGCTTGTGAATTTAGAGCTTCTAACATTTTACTGTTTAGTTCTGCAATATTGCTATATTGTTTGGTTAGTTTAGATAATCTTATTTGGTATCTTTTTGCTTTTTCAAGTGCCATTGGACTTGATGAATAATGTTTTATATAGTTTTTTAAATTTTTAGCTATTGAGCGGTTTATATCATTAAAAGAGTCTTTTTCTGAAATTGTTATTCCCAGTTCTTCAGCTAATTTTTTAGCATTTGAGATGATGTAGGATTCTGTAGTATTCGAGTTTTTATTTTCGACAGTAGCATCTTGTTCTGTCATATCTTGGAATTTAGTTTCTGATTGTTTTATTTTGATTATAGATTGTGCTTCTGATTCTGAGTTAACAGAGTTTATATCTATTCCAAGTTCTTTGAGAGAATTGATTGTTGCTGATGATAATGTTGTTTGTTCTGATGTTGAATTATTTTCTGTTAAATTTACTTTTATAGACATAACGTTTCCTTTCTTTTTTTGTTTAACGTCATAAAAAATGCAAATTATATATAAAGTTCAAAATTTACATTAGATGGATTATATTTCGTTTAGCAATTATTTTTGTTTAGATGTTTTATATATTATATGTAACTAAAAAAGGGTTTATTATGTCTGAAATTAATACAAATTTATCAAGTACTCAAAATGTAGCACCAAAAACACAAGTAGCACCTAAAAAAGAGGAAGCTCCTAAAGAAGATAAAAAAGGTATAGGAAAAAAGGTTGCATTGATTTCAGGTTCTGCTGCAATCGCAGCTACTGTTATTGGTGGTATTTTGTACAAAAAGAGTGCTAATACTAAGGCATTAACGAAAGAGATAGAATCATTTAAAAAAATGTTGAATGGTTCTGTAGAGTCGCAGAGACCGTGTGAAGAATTCTGTGAAATATTTAATCCGGAAATATTACAGGGACATATTGATGATGCGGCAAAATTACCAAAGAAAGAGCAATTAGCCCGACTAAAAGAAATGTCATCTATATTATATTCTGATAGAGGTTTTGAAACAGGATTAACTCATAATATTCCGTCTTTGAAAATCGATAGAGCTGCATTACCTAAAGAGGTTCAAGATGCTATTGCAACAAAAGACCAGTTGAAGGCAACTGAAGCATATATAAACTATTGTGATAATTTATTTCATAAGTCAAAAACAGCGGGTAGTACAATTCAAGAATCTGTAACAAATGTGTTTGGTAAGGAAACATCTGTTAAACCGCATACTTATGATTTAACAAAAGAAGCTGATAGAATTGCAACTGTACAATATGGTGCAGATGGTTATTGTAATATCACTGTGACATCTGAAAATACGATTGCAGATAAACGTAATTGGAAAAATATTATTCAGTTAGATTCTTCTATGAAATCCCCTTCACTTGAAGAAAATGCACTTATAGTATCTGAAATGAGAGATGGAAAACAGGTTGTTACAATTAGTTATAAATCAGGCAATAGAGAAGATGCCTTAAATGCAATCGAATTGATATCGCCAAATGCCGAACTTACACCGGCACAAAAAGATTTATTAAAATTAAAAGATAAGGCTGCCGGAATGGATATTGCGGATTTACAAAAGGCAACAATGCCGACGGATGGAAGTTATGGTCAAACGAACTTTGATGCAATATTATCTTGTATACAGACGATGGCATCAAAGGTGTAATAATTTTTATGAAATAGATAAAAAATCTCTTCGACAGAAGAGATTTTTTGTAAATATATTATAAGTAAAGGGTTGTATCTATAATATGTTTATTTTAGAATGGTTTTGTTGACTGCCGGAATACGCTTTCAATGAGCAAAAATTAGTCCGGTAAGAACGAGTAGAATGGAGCCGGAAAGGTTGGCTGATATACAGACTTATCTGTATTGTTATAAGGTCAAAACCATCTGACTACCGCAAGTGAAAAGGAAAAATTATGAACACAGATCCTATAGCAGATATGCTAACAAGAATCAGAAACGCTAATATCGTTTCTTTACCATCAGTTGAAATGCCTTCATCTAAGCTAAAAGTAGCTTTGGCAAAATTATTAAAATCTGAAGGTTTTATTGCTGATTATTCAGAAAGAGTTGATGGTTGTTTTAAATATTTAACAATCACTCTTAAATATGATGAAAAGAATAAACCTGTTATTACAAATTTAAAAAGAGTTTCAAGACCTGGTTTAAGAAGCTACAGCAAGGCTAAAAACATTCCTCAAGTATTTGGCGGATTAGGAATAGCTGTTGTATCTACAAGCAAAGGTTTATTAACAGATAGAAAAGCTCGCAAAGAAAATCTTGGCGGCGAAGTTCTTTGCTACGTATGGTAGCGGATTTGCGGTAGGGCGATGGCGTTAGCCAAGCCCGAAAGACGGAGCAAAACCACGCTTTTGCGACGACCCGCATAATCCAAGACAGCGTATTTGCGGTAGGGTGATGGCACTGCCAGACTCGTAGAAACGCAGAAAAAGCAAACATAAGTTGAGAAAGCGTAATTGGTAGAAAGGCTTTCAGAAATAAATAGAATATACCAAAAGGAGAAAATAAAATGTCACGTATTGGAAAAAAACCGATTGAAATACCTTCAGGTGTTGAAGTTAAATTAGACGGTCAAGTAGTTACAGTAAAAGGTCCTAAGGGTACTGAATCAGTTACTGTAAGAGAAGAAATAAAAGTTAGTGTTCAAGATAATCATATTATCGTAGAACCTTTAAACGATGAAAGAAAAACAGGTGCTTTACACGGTTTATCAAGAACTTTGATTGCTAATGCTGTTGAAGGTGTAAGCAAAGGTTTTGAAAAGAAACTTGAAATTCAAGGTGTTGGTTACAGAGCAAATATGGAAGGCACTAAGCTAAACATGGCTTTAGGTTATTCACACCCTGTTGTAATTGAACCACCTGCAGGAATTACAATTACTGTTGAAGCAAACACAAAAATTTCTGTAATGGGTACAAATAAACAAACCGTTGGTGATGTAGCTGCTGAAATCAGAGGTAAGAGACCACCTGAAGTTTACAAAGGAAAAGGTGTAAGATACGAAGGTGAATACATCAGACGTAAAGCTGGTAAAGCAGGTAAGAAATAGCGGATTTTGCGTAGAGTGACGGCACGAAGTGCCAAACTCGAAGAAACGCCGAAAAAGTGAACGTAAGTTTTACGAAGTAAAATAAAGTGAACGACTTGAAGGCGTGAAGCAATAATCCAAGACAGCGGATTTTGCGTAGAGTGAAATCCACCTAGATAATATGAAATAATAGCCCGCATAATCCCTTGTGTCGACAAGAAGGATTGGGTAAA
Organism: Candidatus Gastranaerophilales bacterium; assembly: GCA_023665105.1. Taxonomy (GTDB): domain Bacteria; phylum Cyanobacteriota; class Vampirovibrionia; order Gastranaerophilales; family Gastranaerophilaceae; genus UBA2883. The sequence continues at coordinate 9,840 of JAMPEO010000036.1, forward strand.
GGAGAAAATAAAATGATTAAACAAGAAACAAGAAAACCAAGAGTACAAAAAAGACATAAATCAATCAGGGTTAAACTTTCAGGTACATCTGAATTTCCTAGATTGGCTGTTTACAGAAGTACTAAACACATCTATGCACAAATTATCGATGATGAAAAACATGTTACTTTAGCATCAGCTTCATCAAATGATAAAGATTTACGTGCTGAATTAGGTCATGGTGGTAACATCGAAGCAGCTAAAGCAGTAGGTAAAGCAGTTGCGGAAAAAGCTTTAAAAGCAGGTATCAAATCTATCGTATTTGATAGAGGTGGCTTCTTATATCACGGAAGAGTTGCTGCATTAGCTGATGCTGCTAGAGAAGCTGGATTAGAGTTTTAATTTTATAATTAAGCTTATAATAGAAAAGGCAGGGTTAAACCTGCCTTTTTTGTTTGTTAATCTATTTCCGCCTGTCAAATCAAAGATTTGTACGCTCACATGATTATGTTCGCAACGACGGCATTGTTATACTGCCCTGCTCGTCACACTCTCGTGCATCGACTTCGGCAGCATCGGCTTACGCATTCCCCCGCCTAATCTAGCAGTGCTTCTAACAATTCCGCATTTTTAGCTGCGTGAACTGTATTTCTCACTCTATTGCGATGAATGTAGGTTCTTAACGCTTCTCTAATCAATTCTGATCTTGAGCGATTTTCGTTATCTGCTACTCCATCAATCTCGTCTAAAAACTTTTCCGGCATTGAAATCAAAACTTTTGCCATAATCAAATCTCCTATATTTATATTGTACCCTATTATATTTATCCTATGTATATATAAAGTATATATCTTTTGAAAAATTGCTTAAATTTTCTCTTTTGTAAAGTTATGTAACAAACTTTTTCAAAAAGCTAAAGTTTTAAAAAAGTTTGCCGTCATGCATGGAGCAAAGGAATACATAGCGGATTAGATTAGGGGTCCGCACAAGGAACGATAGGAGTAATCAATGGGTTTATCATCATCACAAGCAAGGTTGCTCAATTTAACAGCTAGAATGCACCAAATTGAGTACAAAGCTGCCAGATTGGAAGCTATGAAACTTCAAATGGCAAACGAATCAACAAGAGTTTACGAAGATTATCTTGACGCATTAGACAAGACTAAGATTCAAATCAAAGTATTGAACACAGATGGTTCAGTTACTTACAAAGACATTGCAAGCTATACTGATTTTATGAATGCAGGTTATGCAATCGATTACAACGGAACTGTTTATGATGGTTCTACCGCACAATTAGGTGCTGACGGTAAATATTATGCAACAGCTGCCGATGCTACTGCTGCAGGTACTACAGTACAAACAGCTGATGTTGTATTGAATTTTGCACAATTATGTAAAGATGCGTATGGTGCTGTAACAACACCTACAGGTAATGATGTTGAAACAGTTATCACAAACTTGATTAATTCAGGTGATGTAACTATTGTTACTAAACGTGATAACAATATGTTTGCAAAAGAATCAGAATTTGATTTTGCAGATTATGAAACAAGTGTATCAACAAATACAGGCTTACAAGAAGTAACTGATGAAGTTAACTTACGTAAGGCAGAAGCTAAGTATGAAGCAGATATGAAACGTATCGACTTGAAAGATAGAAAATATGATACAGACTTAGCTGCATTAGATACTGAAAGAAATGCTATCAAACAAGAAATGGAAACATTGAAAACTGTAGCTAAAGAAAACGTTGAAAGAAC
>JAMPEO010000037.1 GCA_023665105.1 Candidatus Gastranaerophilales bacterium
AAATATTTTGTATGAATTTATTTAAAATTTACCTTTCAACACGCAAAAAAATGTTTTGAGAGTTATTAAATAATTGCAAAAAGAAGGTGCATAATGAATATTAGAAATCTATTTTATAAAAGACCAAGCTCCTTAGGTGAAGGAATGCAGCGAATAGTAAATAAAGCAGGTAAAAGCAAAAATGCTGTACTTGTTGATTCTGCTCCCGGAGAAAGAGTTTATTCTAATGGAGTTAGAATACATAGCACCACCGAATTAAATCAGCCTGAATCTGAAGCTAAAAGGTTTGAATATGCAACTTATGTATTAAAAGATAGTGAATCAAAAGAGATAAAACCTAGTACTATTTATGCTGTCAAAGGTAAAACAACATTATATTCTCCGGAAAGTAATTTTACGAAAAAAGAAGGTGCGGATATAAGTAAAGTAATAGGAGAAACCGAAACTATAATTATGAGTACTGAAAACGGTCCTCAAAATGTTGTTTTAAAAGATTGTGGTATTTTTGATTTCAGAGTAAAAGAAAATTTTGCAAAAGCATTTAAATAGCTCAAATAATTACCCCGTGTGAGTATTTTTTAAAACTCTATGTTCGTGATATTATTATTTATGAGTGATAAGGGGATAATAAAGAGTTATGTTAGAATTTTTAATAAAGTGGCTAGGCGGCTCAAATGAACAAAAAATAAAAAGTATTGCAGGTATTGTTGACCATATCAATGCATTAGAGCCTGAATTCGAAGCCCTTTCAGATGATGAGTTAAAAGCAAAGACGCAAGAATTTAAGGAAATTCTGTCAAAACGAGAAACCTCTAACGATTTTAAAGAAGATAGAAAACTTGAAAAAGAAGCATTAGATAAGCTTTTGCCTGAAGCCTTTGCAACGGTGCGTGAAGCTGCAAAACGTGTATTAAACATGCGTCATTTTGATGTACAGTTAATGGGCGGTTATTTTTTACATAACGGACAAATTGCAGAAATGAGAACAGGTGAAGGTAAAACTCTTGTTGCTACACTTCCTGCATATCTTAATGCATTAACCGGTAAAGGTGTACATGTTATTACTGTTAATGATTATCTTGCAAAACGTGACAGCGAATGGATGGGAAGAATTTATAAATTCTTGGGGTTAAGTGTTGGCGTTATCCTTGCAGATAATAGAGGTGCTTCTGAATTTGAAGATAAAAAAGCTGCTTATGAATGTGATATCACTTATGGTACAAACAATGAGTTTGGTTTTGATTATTTACGTGATAATATGGCAACAAGCAATGAGATGCTGGTTCAACGTCCATACAACTATGCCATTATTGATGAAGTTGACAGTATTTTGATTGATGAAGCAAGAACCCCTTTAATTATTAGTGGCAAACTGGAAAAATCAGCAGATACTTATAAATTGATGGCAAAGATTGCACCTAAACTAAAAAAAGATGTTGATTATGAAGTTGATGAAAAGAACAAAAATGTTATTTTGTCAGAAGAAGGTATAGATAAAGCAGAAAAACTTATCGGCTGCAAAGATTTATTTGATATTTCTAACCAATTTGCACATCATTTATTACAAGCATTAAAAGCAAAAGAATTGTTTATCAAAGATACTGATTATGTTGTAAAAAACGGCGAAGTAATGATTGTTGATGAGTTTACAGGACGTCTGATGGAAGGCAGAAGATGGTCTGACGGACTTCACCAAGCAGTCGAAGCTAAAGAACACGTAAAAATACAAGATGAAACCCAAACACTTGCAAGTATTACTTTCCAAAACTTGTTTAGATTATATCCGAAATTATCAGGTATGACCGGTACTGCAATGACGGAAGAAGCGGAATTTGGTAAGATTTATAATCTTGAAGTAACGGTTATCCCAACAAACAAAAAAGATATCAGAAAAAATTATCCTGATGTTATTTACAAAACAGAACAGGCTAAATTTAATGCCGTTGTAGATGATATCGTTGAACAGCATGAACTTGGCAGACCGGTTCTTGTAGGTACTATTAGTATTGAAAAATCAGAATATCTTTCTAAATTACTAAAGAAACGTGGTGTAAAACACAATGTTTTGAATGCGAAATATCACGAGAAAGAAGCATATATTATTGCACAGGCGGGCAGATATGGTGCCGTAACTATTGCAACAAATATGGCGGGTCGTGGTACAGATATTTTGCTTGGTGGTAATGCTGAATACCTTGCTAAAGATATGTTAGATCAAAAAGGATATAATCCTGAAACAACTCCGGATTATGAAGAACAAAAGAATACTGCTTTAGCAGAAGCAAGGGAAATAACAAAAGCAGAGCACGAAAAAGTTGTTGAAGCAGGTGGTTTGCATGTTATCGGTACAGAACGTCACGAGTCAAGACGTATTGATAATCAGTTAAGAGGTCGTGCTGCACGTCAGGGCGATCCGGGTTCTACAAGATTCTTCTTATCTTTAGAAGATAATCTTATGAGAATATTTGGTGGCGATAAATTGATGCAGATTATGACTATGTTAAATGTTGATGAAGATATGGCTATTGAATCTCCGTTAATTTCAAAACAAATTCAATCTGCACAGAGAAAAGTTGAAACATATCATTTTGATATTCGTAAAAGTGTACTTGAATATGATGATGTTATGAATATTCAGAGGGAAAAATTCTATTCTCAACGTAAACGTGTACTTAACCAATGTAATCTTACCGAAGATTTATTATTTATGATGGATAGAGAACTTGATAGATTGATGAAGAGTTATATCTCTCCTGAAATGAAGCCGGAAGAATACATTCCTGATGATATAGAAGCAATGGTTAGAGAACTTCATTCAATAATTCCACAGCTTGATTATTTAAAGGCTGATAATATTAAAGAATTACGTTATAGTGATATGTATGACAGATTGCGTGAGGCTGTTTCAAATGCTTATCGTGACCACGAAACAGAAATCATAACTTTCTATAATGATGTAATGTCACAATATGATACTGATTTCAAAAAACAAGAATTATATGGTGAAGATAACGTAATGCGTTCATTAGAAAGAGACATTCTATTACGTGTTGTAGATAACAAATGGATTGATCATTTACACAACATAGATATGTTAAAAGAAGGCATCGGCTTGCGTGCATACGGACAAAAAGACCCGTTAATCGAGTACAAAAAAGAAGCTTACGATTTGTATAATACTATGATGCACGAGGTTCAAGGAGAAACTGTTAAATACTTATTTAGAACTAAATTTGGCGTACAATTCGTAAATGAAGAAGTTTAGCTTTAATCTGTTTTAACCGTGCATTTTACAGATATAATCAAGGGCAGAAAGTATTTCTTTGTAGTTATCCATTACAACAAGTTTGCTTCTATATTTAGCTGCGTTTGGGACTCCGTTTATGTAGAATGGATAGAATTTGCGGACAAATTTTAGACCTACATTTTCTCCTCTTAGTGCAATTTCTTCATCCAAATGTGTCTTTAAATCTTTTATTTTTTCTTCAAGTGTTGGTGTTTTTAATTTTTCACCGGTTGCAAGGAAATGTTCTATCCTATAAATCAATGACGGATCACCGATAGCAGCACGACCGATTGCGATACCATTTGCACCTGATTCTTCAAGGCATTGTTCTGCACTTTCTATCGAGTTTACATCACCATTAGCAAATACAGGAATATCTACAGCTTTCTTTAATTCTGATATTTTTTTCCAATCTGCGTGACCTGCATACATTTGATTGCGGGTTCTACCGTGAATTGTTATAAAATCGGCACCGGCTTCTTGCATCCATCCGCCAAACTCTACAAAATTCATTTCGTTAGTTGTATAACCAAGTCTAAATTTTACACTAACAGGAACTGATACTTTTTCTTTAACAGCTTGGACAATATCATAAGCAAGTCTGTCGTTTCTCATCAATGCACATCCGTCGTTACCTTTGACAACTTTTCCGACAGGACAACCCATATTTATATCTATCATATCTGCAAATTGTTCTAAGTACTTTGCACAATTTGCTATCATTTCCGGTTTATGTCCGCTTAACTGATAAGATATTGGACTATGATTGTCGTCACGCTTTGTGATAACAACATCTTTCACTTGTGTTAGTGCTTCCGAACTTATCATTTCTGTTGTCAAAAGACAGTTTTGGGAATACTTTCTTACAAGTGAACGTAAAACATAGTCTGTAATCCCTGCCATAGGTGCTAGGGATACTTTTGATTTTATTAAATTACATACTTCCATTATTGTTTTTTGCCTGTATATCAGCTTCTATTTCAGGTATTCTGGCTTTTACATATTGAGAATATTCGTCATCCTGTTTATATACATTCAAGAATTTTTTGTAATACTCAAGAGCAGCTATAACATTGTTCATATTCTCATAATCTATCGCAATCAAATAGTATGTAACATCTTGGTTACTATTATATTGCAATGATTTTTTGTAATCGTTTATTGCAAGCTGATGTTTGTTTTTTGCATCATAAACGGATGCTCTGTAAAAATATGCATCGGCATTTTGCGGATTATCAGCAAGCGATTTATTCAATAGTACAAGTGCTTCATCGTATTTTTGTTCTTCAAGTAATTTTGCTGCACTTTGTACATTATTTTGACTTATAACATCTTTCATATCTAATAATGCATCTTTTGCATTTAAATGTGATGGATTTAACTGAACTGCTTGTTCAAAATATTTACGTGCTTCTGTATAATTTTCAGAATTTGCGTAAATTGCACCAATGCTGTATGCAATATCAGAGTTAGTTGGTGACGAATGCAAAGCTTTTTTGTAATATTCAAGAGCTTTATCTGTTTGGTTCAATCCTTGATATGCACCAGCAATACCTAATAACGAATCCGTTGTTTGCGGGTCTACTGATGAGTATAGTTCTAAAGCTTTTGAATAGTTTTTCGAATTATATGCATTATATGCGTTAGACAATATTTCAGCAGTTGCATCTTCTTTCACATCTTTTAAAATTTTTGCAATATTTGGATTGTTAGGACATTGTTTTTTTGCTGCTTCTAGTATAGTTTGTGCAGTTGTGTAATCTTTCTTTTGAGCGTAGCATATAGCTAAGTTCTCATATACACCATCTCTTGCAGGGTCAGCATTTTTAACAGCACTATAAAATCTTATTGCATTGTCGTAATCCTTTTTATCATGTAATGTAATTGCATGATTATATAATTCATCAAGGTATGACTTATCAGGATTTACGACACTTTTTACGTATGTCAAAATTTCTTCAGGAGTCATTGATGCTCTTGTTAATTCGTTGATTTTATCTTTAAAGTCATCCCCATCTGGTTTAAGTTGTTTTAATTTTCTATATTGTTCAAGAGCAAGTTTTTCACATCCTTGTTTGGCTTCATAACATTGAGCAAGATATAAATTTGCCTGATAATTTGACGGATGTAATGTCAAGATATTTTTATAAGTTTCAATAGCTTTATCATAATTACCTTGAACTTGCAAAAGTGTACCCATATTTATTTGAGTATTTAATTTTGTTTCTTCATTTCTTGCAGGTTGGTTTTGAGATTGCTTATAATAATTATATGCTTCAGCATATTTGCCCTGACGTTGTTTGATAGCACCAATATCTGCAAGCAGTTCTGCATTATTAGGTGTTGTTTCAAGTTTTTTTTGATAAATTCTTTCTAAATCATAAAGAATTTCTGCCGAATCACCACTGTGAGCTAATACATAATTATATTGTTCGGATGCTCCCACAGTATTTCCCATCTTGTCAAGAACGCTTGCATATCTCATTCTTGCAGAGATATCGTTTGGGTCGCATTCCAGTGCCATACGATAGTATTCACTTGATTTAAGTAAATTATTGATAGATTTCATCATAGAAGCAATACGAAGCAATGCTGTTTTTCTATAAGTGTCTATATTGATAATCTGTTCATATTCATACATTGCAGCGGGAAAATTACCGGCATTGTTTAATTCTTCTGCAAGTTTGTAATGACCTGCCGGAGTTGTATTTGCACCATATTGTTTTTCACAATAGTGAAGACTGTTTATTGCAGACGCAATAGAACTGATTGAATCTACTGCAACATCTTTATCTACGTAGTATTTAAGGTAAAAAATTGCACTTCGAAAATCGTCTGCTGCTAGTTTGTAATTATTTTCATAATTAGCAATGTATGTTCCTCTTGCCAAATATGAGTTTGTAAGTCCTATTCTTGCTGAGTTATCAAGAAAATTTATCATTAACGCTTTTTTAAATTCGTCTATTGCACTTGAATATTGGGAATTGAAAAAGTGTTGTTGTCCTAATACATAGTGTTCTTTAAAACCTGCATAAGACGGCAGGTTATAGCTAATCCCTAAACTTGCTGCGATTAAACAACTTATTATAAACGACTTCTTACTCATAACAATTATTTTATAACAAGAATAAAAAACATTGTCTACTAATCTACATATTTAGTAACATAAACTATTCTATTATTCTGATACAGTTTGTTCTGAACTTTGTGCTTGCGGAGTTTCGGGTCTTTGAGTGATGAAATATATATGATAACTTTCTCCGTCAGAATCTGATGTCCAGTTAACTTGTGTTTCATCATCAGAGCTTACTGTAAATATATTACTCAATTCTCCGATTGTAATATTTCCACTTAATCTGTAGCCATCATAATTGACACCTGAAGTTGATATTAACATATAAGTTTTTGCTCCGGATGGTTTATCGATTTGAACACTAGTATCTCCAAAAGTGTCGATATTTATTATCAATACTTCAGGGAACAGTTTTTTAATTGTCTTGATAGGTAGTGTTCTAAAACTAAAACTGCCATACATACTATCTAAACTGCTTATTTGTAAATGATTTGGAGAATATGCAAGAAGCTGACCTGATTTGATAATAAACTTCGCGTTTTCTTCCGGTTTTATTGTTTGGTTTGTTTTTTTGTATTTGTAGTCATATATATCATAACCGTTTTCTGATTGTGCAAGAATCATATCCCCTTTTTTGAGTTGTTTTGCAGCGTCATAAGTAATCCAGCTGTTTGTTTCTGATACAAAAACGTACTGATAGTTTGCATCAGATTTTAAACTCATAATATTTTTTCTTATTGTTGAGAAAATATCAGCAAGTTCTGCTTTTTCAGGCTTGATAGCATCAAGTGATTTTTGATATTCATAAGGATACATTTCATCAAATTGATTTTCAGAAATTCCGTTAGCAGATGTTGATAAATGAGAGAACATTGTTTTTAACTCTGAATTTGGGTATTTTTTCATAAATTTTTTATCACTTTTTACAAACGTATTGTGTCTTATAAATTCCATATTGGTTCTGTCTGATGTGAATGTGTATAAGAATGAATATAAGAACATCATATCTTTTACTTCGTTTTCATATCGGAATTCTTTATATGAGTTCATAAATTTTTCATATTCGCCAATACGTTCAGCTAACTTGTATGGTTTTATCGTTAAAGTGTCTTTAAACATACAATTTTCGTGATATTTTGCACGAAGTTTTAAATATGAATTGATATCTTGAGGAAGATATTTGCCGAATTTTTTATATGTAAATCTGTTATTTTCCATTAGTCTATATTTTGAATAACTGTCATCTGCAACAATTTTTAGACCAACTTGTGATAATAACTTATTATATTGCTTTTGAATAGCTTTGAACTCTTTTTCTTCTCTTGGAATTTGATACTGAACATTTGCTTGAAGCAAGTTTGTATTATCAAAGTTTTGAAGTTTTAATAATTCTTTTCTATATTTATCAAATGTCTCCATTTTTGTTTCCATGTCGTCATCAGAAACTTTTAAATATAGTGCTAAGAAATTTTGAACATTTTTTAAATTATCAACTAAACCGTCAAGAGTTTCGGGTTGTGATAATTCCGGAATCAATGATGGATTTTCTACATATTGTTGATATTTCATTTTATCTAAATTCAATAAATCTCCTGAATAGTAATTTCTGAACAAAAGTATACCGAATAGTCCCAAAAATAGTAATAACATTGCTCCAAAACCCATTATAAAGCTTTCGCCAAACGAAAATTGTTTTTTGCGAGGTTTCTTTTCTGAATCCTTTTTGTAAGATTCTTTATAATATGAGTTTTTATATATAGAAGATTCTTCATTTGCTTCAATTTTATGACCGCAATTCTCACAAAATTTAGGGCTGCCGTTGATTTGTTTTCCACAGTTAGGACAAAACATATTGATACTCCTTATTGAATTTATTATTTGTACAAAAATTTTAGCACAAAAACAAGAAGTCAATAGTTTTATATTAAGGACGGTTAATAGTGAGTGCAGTATCTTTTGGCATAAAAGTATTTCTTAATCCGCTGTTTGCTATTAAGAAGAAGAATTCAATATCATCACCATGTTCAATACCAATATCATCAAATGGGATACAGATATCAATGATATCGTTACTGTATGAAATGCTGAGTCCCTGAGAATCAATAATAGCCCATAAATTATCTGACATAGATTTTGACAAATATGACGGATAAATTTTATTATCAAGTAATGTTATTGCTAATTCATTATGATATTTTGTTTTTAAAATCGGAAATTTTGCTTCTGTTTTATTACAAACTCTGATGCTTGATGCATTTTGTTTTTTCTTTGAATTCCTCATATAAATAAAGAACTGGTGTATTTTAGGTTTTTTATCATCCTGTTCTCTAAAGTTATGATTGAGTTCCAGTTTGAAATAAAGATTATCTTGGTTAAAACCATAGTTTATATTGTCAAATATTTTACTCTCTTGGAATACAGGACCATCAATCAAATCAATGCTATCTGAGAATAACCATCCCGGATTATGTTTTTGAGGTTCAATAATACTCGGATGGGTTGTTTCATAAGCAGAAGAAATTATTGAATCATCCAAATATTCAGGATATGATTCGTCCAAGAATTTATATGTATTTTTTAAATGTTCTCTGAACAAGAAATCAAAAACATTATCTTGACCTGAGTTATTTGGTTCGCCATACCACCAGAACCAGTCACTGCCTTCGGCAATATACAATTCACGCAATGCTTTCTTTTTATTCTTATGTTTAGGTTTTACCTTTAAAATTTTTCGTACATCCTCTCTTACAGTATTCACATATTGCCAAGCAAGGTTCTTTACCGGGTCGCCAATCCAGAAATTAAAACCTTTATTTATCCAAGAGCCTGGATGTATCTTATTCAATGTCTTCTTGTTTCTATCTTGAGCAATATAATCACTAATTAAAACAGTTTCAATGCTATCATCCTGTTCTATTTTAGAATATATAGCTTCAAGGAAATCATTACCGTCATTAGGATAGTTTTCCCAACAGTTTTCGCCATCAAGAGCAATGGTTAGAAGATGGTTATCATCAGGTGATACAAGAAGTTTATTCTGAATTGATTTAATCTTGTTATACAAATCGTTTGATGAAATTGAGGCATCAACATTGCAATATTCGAAATTTATAAGATTCGGTATATGTGAATCTCTGAAAATTATATCAATATTTGTTTTTGAAGGATTGTAAGCATACGTTTTCAAAAGATAATAAGGGTCTTCCAAATTACCTTTAAAATCTCTTACAAATTCAAAATTTATACTTTTTGACAATATTGATTCGTCAGAGATTGTCCATTTCAAACCTTCTTCTTTGAATAGTTCTAATACCTTATTTGTTAAGCAGTATTCTGATGCCCAAATACCTTTAGGTCTTACTCCAAATACTTCTTCTATTCTGTCTAAAGCTTTTTTTACCTGTTCATGTGCATCTTTCTTTAGATGGAAGTTTACAGGGAGATTATCTCTGCTAGGCAGGTCTTTTGCAGTTGTTTCATAGTCGCATAATATAGGCATTATCGGATGATAGTATGGACTTGTGGTAAGTTCTATCCTACCTTCTTGAATATATTTTTTATAAGTTGGGATTATTTCTCTAATTATTTGTTTCTGTAATTCTATAATACGTTGTCTGTCTTCTAGTGTATAATTACGTCCTTTTTTCACAAGTCGTTTTAATTCTGGATAATTATAATAATGTGTCGGGTCAACCCAAGATAAATTAAATAGTGCCATGAGGTCAGAAAACTCTTGGTCACTAAAATTATCAACAGTTACAGAATTACTTGAAAATCTCTTTTGAAACAATTTTCTATAAGTTGGATATGGATAAATCATTGTTTCATATTTTGAATTAAAGAAATTATTCAAAATATATTCTTTATCACTTCTTGACAACTCTTCGACAGGTGTAACTGTTAACGAAGAGTGAATATCATCAAATCCCTCTTCTGCATATTGTACAACTTCATCAAGCAAAGCCGGAACAATATCAAAATTAAGCTTTAACTTGGGATATTTTTCAAGGATAGTAACCATATCCAAATAATCTTTAACTGCGTGCAAACGAACCCACGGCATTAGAAAAACGCCGTCTAATTCGTATACAGGTTGGTGCATGTGCCAGTAGAATGCAACTGATAAATTTCTAGATAAGCTATCCATACGTATATTATAGCAAATATTTTCAGAAATAAAACAGGTAAATAAAAATAAATTAAAAACAGACTCAGCATCTGTGCCAAGTCTGTTTTGAGGGGGGAGGGGGGTAATTGAATTTTAAATCTTTGTTTTTCTAAAAAAATTAGTGACTCGTCCGGTTCCGACTCTTTCGGTAACATTAAGGGGTAATGTTTATCCTTTCGAGTCACTTAAATATTTAATTTTAGAGTTTGAAGTTTGTGCTAAATAGCTAGGGGTGGGGGGAATGCTATTCAGCCAATATAAATCTTTGTTTGTATGAACATTGTTCTATACTAATTAGCAAAGGAAGCAGCCACCGGCAAAACCATAGCTGCCGAAGCCTACGCCTATACCACCGAATCCGATACCACCGAACCCGTATGAAGTGCCAACAGTGCTGTTCAATGCAAGAGTACCAACACCCCAGCCGTTGTTAATTAAATAATCGTTTCCGTGACCGCCGAATAAAACACCAGGTTGTCCTCCGTCAACCCAAGATCTTAAACCTGATGAACAGTCTAAATCAGTATAACAAGTTTCTAAATATCTGAAAGTATTGTTATAGCCTGTAGGATTTGTATATAATCCGAATCTAAAACGTCTTCTGTTATTATATCCGCAAGCTAATCCAGTACCAAATTCATTCCAAAAACTCATTTTAATATTTCCCCATTTAATCCCCGTACTATAATAAAGTATTTTTTGTTTTAAGAATTGCCTAAAAAGGCATGAAATATTAAGTTTTGTAAACATGGAAAAAGTGCAAATAAAAAATCTATATCTACAATGCCTATGGCGTCAGGTATAGAAGCTGATTTTTCATGATTGACAATATAAATTGAGAGTATAGAATAGATAGTAAGAGTTAAACTTAGAAAAAGAGAGTTAAACTTTATAAAGTTAGTAGTATATAGTAAAAGAAAAGGAGATTAATCTCATGGCACGTGAAAAGTATGAACGTACGAAACCTCACGTTA
>JAMPEO010000038.1 GCA_023665105.1 Candidatus Gastranaerophilales bacterium
CATCAATGATATCATAAGCACCTCTGACATTAACAATACCCGGATATGTTTCACCAATTTTTTCCGGCAAACAATAAACAACATCACTGGTTTTTAATATAAAAGTTCTTGTTTTAGATTTATCAGTATCTTCTTGATATTTTCCTAATTGATTTAATTCAACTAATGCATCATAAATAGGATTTCTTGAGATTTCAATACCTGTATCCGTTGTAGTAAGTTTTATTTCTCCGACAAAAGAATCTTCATACAAGACATATTCATCTCTATCTTCTTCCAAATATGAATCAATATAAAATCTATAAACTTCTTGTTCAAGATTTATCTTAAGCTCTACATTAGGAGATGCCGATGATAAAATATTTATGGTACCTTCTTCCGTAAAAGATGAAAGTGATTCTATACCATTTATCTGTGCAACATTAATTACACCATAAGAGTTTTCATCTGTAATAACAATTTGGTCAGCTGTTCTATTCAAGAAATCGATATCAATAATAAAACTTGCATCTGCTCCATTTACATAATCACAAATGTAAGTTCCAATATTATATGGTTGGTCAACGTGAACAAGTGTTCCATCTTCAGAGCCAGATAAATCTATTACACCACTCTGTGCAATAAATTTTGAATTTGCAAATGTAATAGTACCCATTTTGAGTACACCTGACGTTAAAGTAAATACATTGTAATCCCCATCTATAGGATCAGTAACAAGTGCATATCTTAAATCAGTTAACACTGCACTATCAGTAGTTGTTATTTGTCCATTTCCGGAAATATTTATATTTGCACCATCTTTGCCAACAACATTCGTTCCGCTAAAAGTTAATGTACCATTATTTACAATAGAACTATATAATTTTGAGTTTTCAGATATAATATAACCATTAGCAGAGTTATTTATTTTATTAAATTGATTTCTATCTGAACCGGCTATTTCAGAATTTTTTAATAGAATATTTCCTTCATTATTAGATATTGCAACATCATTATCTTTAAACAACGAATTTTCAACAACAACACCTGAAGTTTCTGATAAAATATTAGCTTCTAATGCAACAGAAGCACCTTCTACCGAAATATCATTAAGGAAAATTTCTGTATTATCATTACTTAATATAAAACCACTATTACCATCCAAATCAATAATAGCACCATTACCGTTGATAGTTAAAGAACCAGCTGAAGTGTTACCAAGATCTTCCTTTACAAGATAAATATCAGAAGAATCTTCCATATTGAATATTCTTGAGACGGGCATTGATGTACCATCTTCAAATTGGTTTATAGCACATAAGGTATCCTCTCTGTTTAGTACACCTATACGGAAAGAATCCGCTGATTCATTTAATTTAAACCCTTTTGTACCAATAAATGAATTATTCGTTACAACATACGCTTGAGCAGTTGAATCATAATAATCTTTAGCAATAGTTACAACTTTAGGATTATCAGTAATAGAAAAATCTACATCTATCTTTATCGAATCAGATGAATTTGCTCTTTCTAAAATAGTTATATCAATATACTCATTAGGCGAATTTTTCGAAATAAAATCAACAGCATCATAAAATTCAGTAACATCTTTCATACCTATATCAGTAATTCTAATTGTACCGGAAGAATTTTCACCAGCATATATTTTGTCAGTATTAACAACAACTTCTCCGTTATCATCTACGGATACATTAAAATCTAACTTATAATCGACTAATGTTGTTGAAACAAGATTATTGATGTAATAATTGTTACTTTTGGAATCTTGCATATTTACAACGCCGCTATTTATTACTAGTGAAGTATTTCCATCTGCAAAAGTTTTGGTACCCATTACAAGCTCTACATCAGAAACAGTTACATTTGCATTGACTATACCAGATACAACTTCATCTGTTTTTACATAGTCATCACCTGATAACTCAAATTTACATGCATCATTAAATATAACTCTTCCGGTACTATCACCTTGCAAAAACACATTATATTTTGTATTGATAACATTACCATCAGCATCCAAATAATTTCCACGATGAATACTATTCGTACTAATATCAAAATATCCGCCATCAATAATATCACTAATTTCTAACAAAGAGTTCTTACCAAGATTAAAGCTTAATGTAGATGATGAATTTGTAGTATCAACAAATATAGCATTAGAGGTTTTACCATTCATATCGATAGTATAGTTTTCGCTAATTTTTGCAGATTCATTATTTATATTGAACACCAAATTATTTGCAGTATATATTGCACCCCCAAGAGCAACTCCATCTTTTGATATTACAGAGTTTCCTACAAAAGATGATGATGTTATATCTGTAATGGTACCACGATATATTCCGCTATCATTTTTAACATAAGAATTTGCAAGAGCACCACCATAAGCATTTTGTTCCGCAACAATACTATTATTTATAAAATCACCAGTGACTGAATCTATAGAACCTGTGTTATAAATTGCACCACCATAAGCATTAGTGGAAGACATAATTGAGTTATTTTTAAAATCAGCAATAATTGTTGATATTCGAGAATAATTAGAACCATTTGAATAATCAGTATAATTTGCAATAGCACCACCAAATTCTTTAGCAGAGTTATTATCAAACATACCTGTAATACCAGTTATAGAAGAAGAATAAATCCCATCTGAATAGCTATAAATTGCACCGCCGGATTTAGCAGTATTTGAAACAAATTCAATATTATCCACTCTTAAAAAAGAATTTCCGGCAATATGGAGTGCACCGCCATTTTCCAAAGAAAAGTTTGACACCATTCTACCATTAGAATAATCAACAGATACATTAGAATTATCTATATTTATTACTGAACCATTTTCAGAACTATATGCATTTTGAAATACCACATTTTTTATTGTTAATTCAGAGCCGGAACTCATTACAAAACCTGAAAAATTATTATTGTAATCTACCGTAGAATAATTATTTTCATTCGCTTGTCCTAATATCATCAATGAAGATAAATTTGCAGACACTCCGGTATCTGCTGTAACTGTAAATAAATCAGATGCACTATCAAAAATAAATTGTCGGTCAAAAGTAGTTTTATACTGATTCAAAGCCGAAAGATTATCCTGCCTGATTCCATCATTTAACATATCCACAACTACAGTATCAAATGTAATACCGTTAGATTTTATTAAACTTAAATCATAATCATACGCATCTACTTCTGCATTCCATTTTAAGACAGGAGTTATATTCGTATATGAATAATGATCTTTTGTTAATTCAAGATACACATTATCATTATTTGCTGTAAGTAATTTATAAGAACCTGATTTAACAACTCCATTTAAAAAATTCAAATTAGAAATTTTAATAGCACCAATAGAAGAAGAACCTACAGATATACAATCAGAAGCACCATCAGCAGCATCTATATCAAACTCAAAATTAGCATCTCCCAATGTTGTATCAAGCATATTAAATGTATATGTAACAGCTCTATCATCAAGCATTGATATAACACTACTTCCGTTAACATACACATAATCATTAGAGTTATCAAATGTATTTTCTGAAATATACAAGTTTATATTATTAACATTAACTTGTGCATTTAAAATAGAACTATTTAACTTAATAAAACTATTATTATCACCTGTTAATACTATATTATAACCATTATCACCATCAATAGAATCATCAATAATCCATGAACCGCCATTTGTTGCAGATATAGTCAAGCTAGCTTTCTCATTAGCAACATAAATAGCCTGATTATCTTTTATACCATTTGATGTAACACTATTACCTGAAATCCTATAATCTTCATTATTAGCAGACAGAGTTAAAGATGTTGTTGTATAAATAGCCCCGCCTAACGCCGTTCCTCTATCTGAAACAGCATAGTTATTTATAAAATTTCCTGAAACAACATTTATCGTACCATCATTATAAATTGCACCACCATAAGCAGTTTTCCCATAAGATGATGTACTAACCCCGTTATTAGTAAAATCAGCATTGATAGAAGATACTGAACCTGTATTGTAAATAACACCACCAGCAACATTTGCCGAATTATTTATAACTCTGTTTCCCTCAAAAATCACTGAACTGATAGTTAAAGCACCACTATTATTAACAACAGCTCCATAAGCAGAAGAATAGGCATTTAAAATCTTAACAGTATTTAAATTTAAAACAGCATCATTCCCTACAACAAATCCCGAATAACTATCACCATAGTTTATAATAGAAATTTCAGACAAATCTGTATTTAAACTACCAATAACAGACATAATACCAGCAGCTGTATTTCCGGTATTATCTGATACATTATAAACATCAGAAGTTTCTGGCAGAACAAATTCTCTTGTAACAGATGAAGCATCCTGATTTATTTGTGAAAGTTCATCAGCAAATACGTGCTCTATCCCCTGTGATAAAGCAACTAAACCGATAGTTAGATATATACATAATCCTCTGGCAATCAGAGTTTTTCTAAAATTCATTAACATACTCCGAAAGGCAATGTTTATATACAAAAACATTTACCATTCTATCCGAAAACCTCGTCATAATATACGTAACATTACAATTACATTATACAACATGTATTATATTTTTTCATTATTTTAACCATATTTTGATATAAATTTTTACAAGTATTTATATAACTAAAACTCTTAAAAAACATGCCCGTTTTTAGTTTTCATGTTTACAAAAATTTATAATAAAAGATTAATGAAATAATTTGGTATTATTATATAAATGTATTCATATTCAACAGGAAAACATATCAATGAAAAAGATAATCACTATATTTATAATAACCTTATCATTGTTTAGTTTATCTATGATTTCTGCAAAAGCGGAACAATATGTTTTAGCTTGTAAAATAAAAATTTCAGCAGTACACATGGTTACAAACAAAGTTATGCGTTCTTATATGATAGACCGTTATTTTATTATTGATACTGTTCTTGCAGGAGTCTATGATGCAAATAACCTACCGCTTGATGTAAATGAATTTACTGATTCCTCAATAACGTTTACAAAACGAGCAGCAAGTTTTGCTGATGTAGTAGATACACGAATAACATACGATAGAGGCTCACATAGAATAACCTTAAACGAAATATATGCATACGCTTCACAATTTGATAGGCGTGCACAATTCGTAACAAAAGGCGAAGGTTCTTGTAAAGAAATTAAAATTAACAGAGTACCTTTATTCTAGTTACAGGGTAAAAAAAATGAAAAAATATAAACTAGTATTTTTATTTTTATTTATGCTGGTATGTACAATAAAAACTCCGGCACTCACTATAACACACCCTGAAGCACAAGATATAACAGTGCACGAAGATGCAATTTTCTTTACAGGTAAAATTGAACGAAGAGAAAAAGTATACATAAACGATAAACAAATGATTCCATCAAGAGCCAGAGCCTTTAGCTATAGTGTTCCGCTCAAACCCGGAGAAAATATCTTTGCCGTTCAGAAAAAAGATTGGCTTGGAAACATTGAAACAATAAAATATACAATCACACGCACAAGTAAATCTGAGTCACAATATAAAAACGAATTCATAGAAACACCAAAAGCTTATTATAAAACCACAAAAGATAATGTAGTTTTACGAAGTACACCAATAGATGCTGGAATGAATCGACTTGGATACCTGCCAAAAGATACTGAACTTGTTATTGATGGAACACAAAACGAATTTTCAAGAATATATCTTGCAAAAGACAAATACGGCTGGGCAATGACAAAAGACTTAAAGAAATTGCCTCTTGAAAAAGAAACTATTATTGATGAAGAAACAGGAGAAGAAACAGAACAAGAGGTGTTTAAATATCACCCTAAAAGTATAATATCTAATGAACAAACTAAAAAAGGTGATGAAAAAGGTATTACAGTAAAACTATCAGCGAATACACCATATAGTGCAATAATAGACCACAATAAATTAGTATTACAAATATACAATCTGGACACACTCAATGAAACATTCACAAAAGAATTTTCATTGGGCAAATTCCCAAGATATTCTGTTAAAATGCAAGATAACACTCTTGAAGTCGTATTCAAAAAATGTCCAATCAATAAATCAACCTATTCAAACAAAGATGTAAAAATAGTTATAGATGCAGGTCACGGCGGAAGCGAAATTGGTGCAGTAGGATGTCTTGGACACAGAGAAAAAACAATCAACCTTGATGTAGCACTAAAACTAAAAAAATTACTTGAGTTTCACAATTTTGACGTTTATATGGTAAGAGAAAACGATAAGTTTGTATCTCTAAATGACAGAGTAGAATTTGCAAAAGAAAAAGATGCCTTGATTTTTATAAGTATACACATGAACTCAGTACCCATTTCATCAAATCCTAACCTTAATGAAGGCTCAATCGTATTCTACTATAATCCAACTTGTCAACAATTTGCACAAGCTGTTGTAAAAACTCTTTCACAAGAATTGGAAACAAAAAACGGCGGTGCTGCTCAGGCAAGTTTTGCAGTAATAAGACCTACGGAATATATTGGAATACTTGCAGAACTTGCATATCTGGTAAATCCAAATGACGTATCAATATACAAAACAAAACGTTTTGCACATACATCAGCAGTTGCAATATATAAAGGATTAGTTAATTATATTCACTCGTCGTTGTAATCTAGTATTTTTGAATAATGTGCAAATCAACATTTAGTTCTATAATCAAATTAGAACAAAATAAGAAAGGAGACATTTATGGAAATAAAACTTATTTCTGATGTTAAAGGACAAGAATGTGATGTACTTGTTGTAAATATGTTTGAAAACGAAAAAACATCTGAAGAATTAGTAAACAAATACGCTATCGAAGAAGATAAATTTGAAGGAAAATTTGGTTCTACATATCTATTACCAACTTATGGAAATCAACCTGCAAGAAAGATTCTTGCTATCGGATTTGGAAAAAAAGAAGAATTTAATCCTAATAAATTAAGAGAAGCAACTGCAAAAGCTGTTAAAAAAGCTATGCAAATGGAAGCTAAAACTGTAGCATTTAATTTTACAGGCATAGATTTTGATTACTCAGAACAATTCACTTATGGTGCGTTAATTGCTGATTATTCATTTGATAAATATAAAACTAAAAAAGATAAAAAAATTGAAACAGTTTTCGTTAATGCAACAAAAGAACTCGTAGAAAAAAATGAAAAAATCTGCAAAGCAATGAAATTGAGCCGAGATTTAGCAAATGAACCTGCACAATATGCTACACCAAGTAAATTAGCAGAAATTGCAGAAACATTTGGTCTTGAAACAAAAATCTATGAAAAAGAAGATTGCGAAAAAATGGGTATGGGTGCATACCTTGCTGTTGCAAGAGGAAGTTCTCAACCTCCAAAATTCATACACATGAAATATACATGTCAAAACCCTAAAAAACGTATTGCTATTATCGGTAAAGGCATCTGTTTTGACAGCGGCGGACTTGATATAAAACCTGCATCATCAATGCTTACAATGAAAGACGATATGTCTGGTGCTGCTTGTGTTTTAGGTATAATGAGCGTAATAAAAGAATTCAATCCAAATGTTGAAGTACACGGTATTATTGCGGCTTGTGAAAACATGCCAGGATGCTCAGCATATAAACCAGGTGATATTTTAACTGCTAAGAACGGTAAAACCATCGAAGTGGATAATACCGATGCAGAAGGAAGATTAACCCTTGCAGATGCACTATGTTATGCAGATGAGCTTGGTGTTGATGAAATAATTGACCTTGCGACATTAACTGGTGCTTGTATGGTTGCACTAGGCACAGTAGCTGCCGGTATCGTAGGAAACAATGATGAACTAGTTAAAAATATCATTAAAGTTGGGGGCGAGCAAGGTGAAAGATACTGGGAACTTCCAATGTTTGAAGAATACAAAACAACATTGAAAAGTGATGTTGCCGATATGCAAAATACAGGTTCTCGTTGGGGTGGTGCATCAACAGCAGGATTATTCTTAAAAGAATTTGTTAAAGATGCAAAATGGGCACATATAGACATTGCAGGTGTTGCACATCTTGATAAACCACAAAACGAATTTATCAAAGGTTCAACAGGTGCTGGCGTAAGAGCTATGCTTAGCTATATTCTTGAACAATAAAAGAATTAGTTTATAACAAAAAAAGAGAACCTGAAAAGGTTCTCTTTTTTGTTGTGATTGTTATGCGTTAAACGTTTTGAATGATCGGTCAATATTCTTACTTACAATTTGTTTTACAGAATCATACTCAGTCTTGAGGGCATTATGCTGCGTATCAATCTGTGCTAACTGCAAGTCTAATTTTGAATCTTTAGCATCGACATCATCAATAGCTCTTTCGTATTCAACTGATGCTAATTCAATAAGTTCTTGGTTCTTAACCTCAACAATATCTGGATCAGTTGACATACTTGTTTCTGCAAAGATATTGATTTTACTGCCATCAAATAAGGACTCTTCTTTTGTCATCTTGAATAATTGAACATCACCACTATTAAGAGCTTCTGATAGCCAATCTCTATCTACTGCATTCTCTTTACTAATCGGACAGAAACCTCGACCTGATACAATATTTCCTGTATCGTCTTTATAACCGCCAAGTTGATAGAAAATAGCCTTCCAATAATCATAATTACCATCAGAACGCATTTCCTTAAGCATATCTTCTTTGGTTGCCAAATCAATTCTACCAACATATAGATAATTACTTGCAACTATTTCCATGAAATCATCAAGACTGTTTGGCATAGGTGTAAGCTTAGACGCTATTTGTTCAGGTAACAAAATTTGACCAGTATGAGCATTAGTCACTGTGTACATAGAATGTATAGCTCCTGCACTGGAGTTAATCATATTAGTGTATGTAACATCCTGATACTGTTTTCCATCCACAGTCAACATTGACATTTGGAATTTTGTAGAATCCAATGCATCAAGATATTTATCATAAGCTGCATTTTTGGTATCAGCCAAATCTAATTTTGAATATTGCAAAGCCTGTGCCTGAAACTCAAGATCATGCATCCTTGATGTTAATGATAACAGACGTGCTTGTGACGCCGACATACCCATAATGTGGTCTCCTTTTGGTTTATTCCCTTTGGTATGTTTAACGGCACATTTTCGTTCAATCTTTAACCTTTACGGGATAATCGTTACAAATGTTAACATTTTTCTAATAAGTGATTAACAAGTTTGTTATGAATTTCTTCAATAGTCTTTGTACCATCGAGAACTTTTACACGCTCAGGTTCTTGTTTTGCTATCTCTAAATAGCCTTGTCTTACTCGTTTAAAAAATTCAAGTCCAGCAGATTCCATTCTATCTTTTTGTGCACCAATACGCTTTTCTGCGGTATCTGTATCAATATCAAAAACAAAAGTTATATCAGGTTTTAAACCACTTGTAGCAATATTATTAAGCATTTTTATCTGTTCAAGGTCTAAACCTCTGCCATAACCTTGATAAGCAACAGTAGAATCAGTATGACGGTCACACAATACAATTTCACCACGCTGAATTGCAGGTTTAATAATTGTATCAATATGCTGTGCTCTATCTGCTAAAAATAAGAATGATTCGCAATTAGGAGAAACTTCACCATCATAATTTAACAAAATTTCTCTAAGTTTAACTCCTAAACCTTTAGCACCGGGTTCTCTGGTTACAAGAACTGTTCTTCCTTTTTCTTCATAATATTTTTTTAATAACTCAATCTGAGTAGTTTTTCCACAACCATCAGTACCTTCAAACGTTATAAATAAACCTTTATTCATTATTCCAAACCTTTCCAGTTTCTTGCGACATCTTCTAATATTTGCTTAATATCACCTTTGCCTAACAAAACAGATTGAACAGCCGTATTAACCAATAAATTGATATCTTTTTGATTATTTTTTTGACGCATAACAGGCTGTATATTAGAAATTTGTTTTGCACTATAATTTCTTGCACGAGCCATTACATCCATGTCAGAATTATAAAACTCATCTTTTAATGCGTATTTATTCGTAGAAATAACATTAGTTCTTTTTGCCAATTTTAATTGATTTTCTTTATTTGTTAAAAATAAACAAAAATCTAAAGCTTCTTTTTTATTTTTTGCCCTTACCGGAATTATAAAATTCATTAACGAAAAATCATTTTGTCCTAATTTTCCGACGATTTGCGGTGCTACCTCTGTATTTTTATAAACATCCGGTGCATTATCTTTAATCATTGATAGAAAATTAGCACCACCTTGATAAAAAATAACGCTTTCTGACATATATTTTTCCAATGCTTCCTGATGCGTTTGAGTAATACTTTCTGCAGGAATAAGTTTATCTTGATAGAGTTTTTTATACATACCAAAAATTCTGATACTCTCATCATTTGCAATATTATCAGCAGAATTTACACCATATTTATTCAAAATTTTCAACATAGTATCATTTTCTGTTATAGTTGGAAAATATGCATAACAACCTGCATTTTGTTTAACTTGTCTTGATATTTTTGCTAAATCCTCATAAGTTGCAGGTAAAGTTTTTAAACCGGACTTTTTATATAATTTCTTATTATAAATTGTTATAGCAGATGTAGCATACCAAGGAACAGCAAATAATTTACCGTTATATTTTAGTGATTCAACAACATCTTTATTAAATTCTGACAATCTTTCTTCCGGAATAAATTCCAAAGCTCCTTTTTGTGCCAATATTGATGAGAAATCCGGATTTAAATTCACTAAATCAGGAGGATTATTACTCAAAATAGAAGCAAGCGTTCTTTTCTCTCCTTCAGAAAAAGGTACATCAATCCATTTTATTTTAATATTAGGATGAACCGTTTCATATTCGGAGATTATTCCGTTTATATAATCAGCAAAACCTGACATTTGAAGAGTCCAAAATACGACCTCTGTTTTATCAGTAATATTATGCCTAAATACTCTTTGTCCCGTAAATATTGTTAAAAGGACTATTAACAATACTAAAAACAATCTCTTCATTATAGTTAACGCAACTCCTATGAACACCAATTATAAATAATTGAATATCAATTACTATTATAATAGTAAAAATCTTTACAATAAGCAACTAAAGATTAAATATTGCAATTAACCGTTTCGTTTTTTATCAAAGAATATAATTTTATAATCTAATATATCTGCAATTAGGCGTATTTCACTATATGGAATAGTACCATTACGTAACTTTTGAGATAAACTTGCCAGAGAATAGTTACGCTCCAAGCGTCTGCTCATCTCTTTCGCTAACTCAGTTAATGTCATATCTCTATCTGCTACTAAATTTTTGACTTCGTTTAAAATCGGCCTTTTCATAGCGTCACCCTAATTT
>JAMPEO010000039.1 GCA_023665105.1 Candidatus Gastranaerophilales bacterium
GCAAATATAATATCTTTCCACGTGAACATAACATCATCAGCTGTAATAGGTTTTCCATCAGACCATTTTATACCTCTGCGTAAATGTACAATATACTTATTGCCCTTTATTTCAACAGACTTTGCCAGTTTTGGAGTCACTTCACCATTCATAGGATTTGTAGAAAATAAACCATCATACATCATATCTGCCATAGCAGAAGATGTTGCATCCGTGGAAGTGAAAGGATTAAAAGTTTTAGGACCTTCACCTATAGTAGAAGAAACAAGTTTACCTCCAAATTTACCAATAGGAAGTCTGGATTGCAAATAATCGACACCGTTAATTGTTTTAGTAACTGGAACTGGATATTCTAAATCAATCGGAACTGCATAAGGATTGATTCCAACAGAAGATGTATCCGGTACAAAACTTGAACTACCCTCATCTTTATGAATACACACACTAAATAACAATGCGATTATGCATATAATAAGAATTACATATCCTATTCTTTTCATAATATTAGAATATCATAAAACTGGAAAATTTAGTAATAAACAGAGAGGTAATATTTATGACAATTTGTAAACTTAATTGAATATTATAGCAAGTTTATACCTTGATATGTTTTATAGTGAATGTGTAGAAAAAAAAGAAAGGTTCACAATGAATATAACACCTGTATCATATAGAAATGTATCAATGAGAAGCAATAATACTCAAGAAACACAATCTGCTCAACCATCAAAAACAGAACAAAAGCTAAATGATTTAAAAGATACTCTTGAGAAAAAAGAAGTTTCTCCGGCTGCTTCAGGTTTAGTAAATGGTATTATTTGGGGTGGAAGTGGTTTTGTATTTGACAGAATACTTACAAAAATGTTCAAAATGGGAACCAGCTTAAAAACATCAGCCTGCATAAACGGTATCATAGGTCTTGGCATGGGTATTTACGGATATGCACAAGCGAAAAAAGCTAAAAAAGCACAAAAAGCAGAAAATGCTCAAAATGCGTAACATATTTAACAATTAGGTTTTAATTTGATTATTATTATGAGATACTTATAAAAGTATGTTTATAATAAGTTTCAAGGGGATATTATTATGATTAAAGTAGCAGTATGCGGTGCAAACGGCAGAATGGGCAAAGAAGTAGTTAATGCCGTAACAGAAGCTGAAGACATGGAAGTAACAGCAAAGATTGATATATTCAATGGAGAATATGACTCAATAAAAGCAGCACACGAAAAAGCGGAAATTGATTTATTAGTAGATTTTACTCAACCTACTTCTATATACGAAAATGCTAAATACTGTTTAACAAACCAAATAAATATAGTTATCGGTACAACAGGCTTAACTGATGAACAAATCGCAGAATTAAAAGAACTTTCAAACAAAAACAATACAGCTTGCTTTATAGCACCAAATTTTTCAACAGGTGCCGTTCTTATGATGAAATTTGCCCAAATGGCATCTAAATATTTTGATAATGCTGAAATTATTGAACTTCACCATAATCAAAAGAAAGATGCTCCATCCGGTACTGCTGTAAAAACAGCTTTAATGATGTCAGAAAACAATGATACATTCACAACAGGTAATTGTCCTGAAACAGAAACTATTCAAGGAGCTAGAGGCGGTAATTCATACAGCAACATTCATATTCATTCTGTAAGAATGCCTGGTTATATGGCTTCACAAGAAGTATTATTCGGCTCTATGGGACAAATACTTTCAATAAGACACGATTCAACAGATAGAAAATGTTATATGCCGGGCGTACTATTAGCAATCAGACACGCAATGAAAAACGGCGGTTTCGTTTATGGTTTAGATAATATAATGTAGGGAGAGAATAAAAATGAGAAAACCAAATATTGCAATACTAGGTGCTACCGGAGTTGTAGGAAGAGAGATTACAAATATAACAACAGAATTAGGGGTAGAATTTAACTCTATAAAATTCCTCTCAAGTGCAAAAAGTGCCGGAACAAAAATCGAATTTCAAGGTAAAGAATACACAGTAGAAGAAGCTACACCGGAAGTTTTCAATGACATTGATATTGTAATGGCTTCTGCAGGCGGCGGAACAAGTAAACATTTCGCACCTGAAATTGTAAAAAGAGGCGGACTAATAATTGATAACTCAAGTGCTTTCAGAATGGATAAAGATGTTCCGTTAGTTATCGCTTACGTAAATGACGAAGATTTGAAAAATCATAAAGGTATAATAGCTAATCCAAACTGTTCAACTTCACAGTTAATGCTTGTTTTAAAACCTTTACACGAAAAAGCAAAAATTAAACGATTACTTGTTTCTACATATCAAGCTGTTAGCGGAGCAGGTCTAAAAGCAATAAACGAACTTACAGCTAACACAAAAGCAACAATGAATGGTGAAGATTTTACAAACGAAGCATTCAAAAAACCTATTTCTTTCAATGTAATACCTCAAATTGACGTATTTGAAGAAAACGGATATACAAAAGAAGAAATGAAAGTTGCAAACGAAACAAAGAAAATCTTGCATTTGGATGCAGATACACCAATTTCTTGTACAGCAGCAAGAGTGCCTGTTTATAGAGGACACTCAGAAGCTGTTGATATCGAATTTGAAGAAGAAATTTCTCCGGATGAAGTCAGAGAAATTTTGAAAGATTCTTTTGGTGTGACTGTTATTGATAATATCGACAATTTCGAATATCCTACAACAAGAGATGCTGATGGTACAGACCCTGTATTCGTTGGTAGAATTAGAAAGAATCTTGCTTTCAAACACGGTATTTCACTATGGTGCGTTGCAGATAATTTAAGAATTGGTGCAGCTTTAAATACCGTAAGAATTTGCAAAAAAGTAACAGAAATGGGACTATGGGGTAAACAATAATACCCCATTTTCTCTTTTTTAAAGGAGTAAATATGATATCAGCAATCAACAACTATAATATTCAAAACCGTAATTCACAAGTCACATTTACGGCAAAGAATCCTACAAAAATATCTAAAGCAACAATCGATAGATTTGGATTAAATATGAAAACAAGAATAGGATATGATGGGCCAAAAGATTACATGCCCGCTCCTGATTCAATAAAACCATCATTAAGAGAGTTTTTGCATAAATTGGAAATAAATTGGAACACTCATATCGAGTCGACTAAAAAATAAATATTTTGTATAAAAAAAAGACCGCTTATAAAAGCGGTCTTTTTTTATTTATTTCTTTTGAGATTTATCAGCTAATTCACTATCTAACCTTAAAAATACAGGTTTGATATCTGCTTTGTCTATCAAATGACCGATTTGAATATTATCAGCTTTGATATCTTGAAGTTTCACTGAATCCAAATTATAAGATAACTGTTCAGCCATAGATTTTGCAATATTTGGACAATATGGATAAATCAAAGAAGAAACTATACACATAACATCAAGTACTGTTGTAAGTACTTGACCACATTTATCCATTTCACCATTTTTAGCAAGAGCCCATGGCTCACTATCAGTAACATATTTATTAGTTTCATCAACCAATTCCATAATCTTTTGTGCAGCTTCTTGAATTTCAAAATAATCAAATTTATGCATAACATCTTTAACCGTAGCTAAAGCTTTATCCAATAAATCTGATTGAACTTTGAACTCAGATTTAACATCGCCATCAAAATACTTAACAAGCATTGATAACGTTCTATTCAAAAGATTACCCATTGAATTTGCAAGATGAGCATTAACTTTTTCTTTAAAGTCATCATCTGAATAATTTCCATCTTTACCGCAAGGTGCAGCTGTCGCCATATAATAACGAAGTGCATCAGGTTTATCAAGTTCAAAACTTTCCATTACACTGGTTGGCGAAATAACATTTCCTAATGATTTAGACATTTTTGTCTCATCAATAGTAATCCAACCGTGAGCAAAAATATGTTTTGGCAAAGGTAAACCAAGAGCCATAAGAATTCCAATCCAATAAATACTATGGAATTTCAAAATATCTTTACCGATAACATGAACATCTACAGGCCATAGATTTTTGAATTGTTCAGACGGATTATCTGTATCATAACCTATTGCAGTAATATAGTTAGAAAGAGCATCAATCCATACATAAATACCTTGCTCTGCATCATCTAATACATCGATACTCCAATCAACATTTGTTTTTGCTCTTGATACAGAAATATCTTCAATATTTTCTAACTGATTCAAAACTTCATTTGCACGAAATGCAGGAACTATAAAATCAGGATTTTGCTTAATATGTTTTGCAATATCTTCTTTATACTTACTTAATCTAAAGAAATAATTTTCTTCACTTACAACTTCAGGTTTCTTTAAATGGTCAGGACAAAGCCCATCTTCTGTCAAATCTTTTTCATTCAAGAAAGCTTCACAGCCACTACAATATAAACCTGTATAAGAATTTTTATAAATATCACCTTGTTCAACAAGCTTTTTAAATATTCTTTGAACAACTTGAACATGTTGTTCATCAGTTGTACGAACAAAATGTGAATAATTAAAATCTAACGCTTTCCACGCATCTTTAAACATTTGAGAGTTTTCATCACAAAGCTGTTTTGGAGTAATTCCCCTTGAAGCAGCAGTCTTTTGAATCTTGATACCGTGTTCATCAGTACCTGTCAACATAAAAGTATTATCACATCTCTGTGTATAATGTCTATAAATAACATCTGATAAAATTTTTTCATAAGCGTGCCCAATATGAGGAGCACCATTTACATAATCTATTGCAGTAGTTGCATAAAATTTTTCCATTTTCAATAATCCCTTCTTTCGGGATAATCCTACCACAAACACACTAAATTATAAAGACAGCACTATGCCATCACATCTAAAGATTTAGGTTTTCTTGTATTATATTCTGCTAAAACTTTATCTGAATAAGCAGATGTTGGTTTACCTTTCGCACCTGATATACCAGCATTATATGCAACAAGTGCATGAGCAACATCACCATCATAAGCATCTAAACATTCTCTAAATATTCTACATCCCTCTCTAATACTTGTTTCAGGGTCGTATAAATTACCGGATACATATTTTGGATTACACTGCATTAGACCTTTACAATTTGCAGAAGAAGTAGCATTTGGGTCCCAACTTGATTCAATAGTAATAATAGATGACACCATATTTGGATCAAGATTATATTGTGCTGCATATTTGTTAATTAAATCAGAATACTGACTTTCACTTGCAGATTTTGTTTTGAGTGTTGCACCAGAATTCATAGAAACAGAAGCAACATCTGAAACATCAGCAACTTCATCCGACTCATCTGCAGCATCCAAACGAGCAGCATCTTCAGCTTTTGCTTGTTTCTTTAGCTCTGCAAAAAGTGCATTTTGATATGCAGTGTAAACATCATTTGCTGCAGAATTAACAATGGATTGATATTCTTGTGCACGTTTCTGTTCTCTTTCTGCATCTTCCTTTGCAGCCTTTGAGCTGCGTTCCTTAGCCTTCTCCGCACGTTCCTTCGCAAGTTCAAGAGCACCCTTAGGCGAGTATTTTTTAGACTTGCCCGGTTTGAAATTCATCCGACCATCCATATATGTTTGTGTTTTTTTGCCTGATGTTTTACTAATGCTCATAAATAAAGATATCCTTAAATATATAAAGTATATATACAAAAGATATTTGCTAAAAAATATGGGTTATGTTAAGAAAGTTAATAATTTAGAACAGCTTATACACTTAACCAAATAATTATTGTATGATTTTATCAGGAGAATAAATACTATGAAAAAACTAATACTTTTTATATTAAGCTGCATACTAATACAGCCTGCTTTTGCAAAAAACATATCAGGACAATGGAATAACGATTTAAGAACATTATTCAGTAAAAATAATGCGATAATATACACAATAAACATAAGAACTTTTAATGCAAAAGA
This sequence comes from Candidatus Gastranaerophilales bacterium, assembly GCA_023665105.1. GTDB lineage: Bacteria > Cyanobacteriota > Vampirovibrionia > Gastranaerophilales > Gastranaerophilaceae > UBA2883. Next base: position 5,910 of record JAMPEO010000039.1, read on the forward strand.
TACTAATGGTGATGAAATCATAGACGGAAACGAAGAGAGCGGGAATTTCCTAAACGCAATAGAAGAACTAGATAATCTTGTAAAATCAGGTATAAACACTATACACGTGCTTCCTATTACACCTGTAGGGAAAATCAAAGCTTTTGGAACCGCAGGTTCTCTATACTCAATATCAAGTTTTACTGAAATAAATCCTCAGCTTGTTTCTAAAAATTCATCTTTATCCGGAATAGAACAAGCAAAAAAATTTATAAAAGAATGTCACAACAGAAATATTCGTGTAATTATTGATTTACCAAGCTGTGGTTCTTATGATTTGTTTGTAGAACATCCTGAATATTTTATAAAAGATAGCAAACAAAATCCAATAATACCGCTAGATTGGACAGATGTTAGACTACTCAATTTTGGTACAGAACATAAAGTTAATGAAGATATGATGCTGCTACATAAACAATTTGTAGACATGCTTATAAAGATTGGTGCTGACGGTATCAGAGCTGATGTAGCCGGTTTAAAACCTCCTGCATTCTGGCAAGAACTAATCAATTATACAAGAGCTAAAAATCCTGAATTTTTATTCCTAGCAGAATCTTCAACAGCATGGACAACACCTGTTGCAAAAGAAGCTTACTGCACTTCTTCTGAAAAATTGTTAGAAGCAGGTTTTGACAGCTATCTTGGAAGTTATTTTAATTTCAAAAATCAAAATCATTCAAAAGAATTTATATCAACAGTACAAAACGATTTAAAAATGTTTGCCAAATTCAAAGAACCTAAATCAGTAATAGGAAGTTTTACAACACACGACGAAATAAGCCCTATACTGATACACGGTGCTAATTTTTCAAAAGCTATAATTTGGTTAAACACAACACTACCAATGAACTCATACTATATAGATGGATTTGCAACCGGTGACACATATAACTACAAATGGGCAAATCAGCCTGCACAACAATCTCAAACAGATGATGAATATTATTTTACACATAAGGGTAAACTAGATTTATTCAATTTTTCAAGAAAACCTCAAGGAAAAGATTATTCTATATACGATGAGTTTGTACTTGCAAACAAGTTCAAAAATTACTATGCAACAGAGCTTAGCAATGCTAAATTTACCGTACTAAAAACATCAAATCCAAAAGTTTATGCTTATGCAAGAGTATGTAATAATTGCTCAATTATCGTATTTGGAAATATGAACTATAATGAAAGTGAAAATGTTATAGTTAAAGTACCAAAATTCAATCCGAATAAAAAAATAGTAAATCTTAGAGTGCATAAAAATATTAAAAACGAATACTCTAACGGGAAAATAAAAACAACACTGGAACCAGGTGATATACAGGTTTTGTTAATTAGAAACTTGGTATTCTAAAATGTTATTAACAATAATTATTTTTCTTAGAATATTTTCTAATTCCATTGCTAACTTATATCAAAAGAAAGCTGCAAATACTACGTCACCCATTGTTGTAAACTTATGCTCTTATTTTATTATGAGTATTCTGTGTATAATACCGGCATTCTTTGTAGACTGGAGCATTTACAACATAGAGTTTTGGAGCAGTGTACTTATTGCAGGTTTACTTTGCACAATAGGAACAATAGCACTAATTGAAGCACTAAAAATTGGAGATTTATCAGTACTTGCACCGATAAACTCATATAAATCAATCATAGGATTATTCTCTGCCTTCATACTCTTAAAAGAAATTCCAAGTATAAAAGAATTTATATGTGTAATCCTTATTGTAATAGGAAGTTACTTTGTATTAGATAATGAAAAAGAACGTTTTTCTATAAAAATATTCTTCCGAAAAGATATATTACTCAGATTCTTTGCACTATTTTGCACCGGAATAGAAGCATCTTTCCTAAAAAAGATAATAATAATGTCTTCTTATAAAATATCTCTAATTCTATGGTGTTTCAGCGGATTTATTTGTTCACTAATAATCTATCTTATCTCAAAGCCTACAAAACAATTAAAAAAAGAAAACAACACTAATTGCTTTATTATAGCTATAACATTATTACTAATGCAATTATCAACTAACTATGTTTTCTCAAAAATTCAAGTTGGTTCAGCTCTTGCATTATTCCAACTATCATCACTAATATCTCTTTATTTTGGATATAAAGTATTTAAAGAAACCAATATAAAGAAAAAACTAATTGGAACATTAATAATGATTAGTTCAGCAACAGTACTTATTCTGTCTTAAAAAACGGTTCCGGCTCAACAAATGACAAATAAACAAATGCATTAAAATCAACAGAACCATATATAATTTTAAATTGATGAGAATTACAAGGAATCATTTTTGCAAATTGAATATATTTTTCATCAAAATCATCATTTGTTTCGTTAGCTTTAATTTTAGCTTTTAGAGAATGAGCCTGATACAAAAGTATATAAACTCCATCCTGTTTACGTTCTCCTAATACTTTATAAAATCCTCTATCGATAATCTTTCCATCAACAGTAAAATCAACAGGAATATTCAACAGCTGACCTTCATCCAAATTCTCTTGAGGCTGCTCATTAACCATATTTTCATTATGAGCATCCATCTGCGGAGTTAAACTATTTCCCTTAACTTTTTTTATAGCCTTCTCTCTTTGTTTAGCCTCTTTTTGCTTCTTTTTCGCTTGAATTGCATTCATTGTATCTTCAAATTGTTTATTTGTAATAGTCTTTTGACCATCCCAAGCATTATCTATATTGTCATAATCAGACCAATCTTCAGCCGCCATAACTGCTAATGGCAAAAACATTAAACATAATAAACCTAAGATAATTGCTTTCTTCATATAATAATTATTTAATTATTTTTAAGAAAAAGTAAACCTCTAAATAGAGGAAGAAGTTCAAAAAATACTATATATAATTACGCATTGATGGTATTTTTACACAACTGTTTAAAAATTCAATCGTATTAACTTTTTCGTTGTACAAATACTTCAAAAAATTCAAATAAGAAATATCGACAGCACTAACTAAAACATTTATTTCAAAACCATCAGAACAAAACGGTTCATAATCATAAGTCACATAACTGTTGTATTTACTTTTCCATTCTTTTTTTTCTATACGACAATTATTTTCTTCTGCAATATCTTCAAACCAGTCAATAACATCACGACTAATATTTTTAAACTCTAAATATCTTTCTTGAAATTTACCCATATCTATTATCTCCATATTCAAATTGTATATGGAGATTAGTTTCTATAAATTCCCATTTTGTCTAATCTTATGTATATGTTTATACCCTTTTAGTAGTAGGAAATTTTAATAAATACTACTTAGTTTTTTTTAAAAATATATTTATCGCATCTTTCATATTTGCAGGAGTTTTAAAATCATTATCTGTTTCATTTTGGGTATTAACATTAGCACCATACATAAATTTATTATATATAGAAAGCAGAACAAAAATAACAACAGATGATGCTGCAACACCAAGCATTGCCAATATAAATTTCATAGCAATTTGTCTTGTTCCAATAGGCTGCTTTGTTGCAAAATCACCTAAATTAAGTGTCTTTTGAACAGATGAAACAGGAGTATCGGCTTTAACTTCTGCCGTAACGATAGTTGGCACTGTTACAGTTAAAGTTAAAGCCACCAAACCTGTTAATATAAAATTCTTAAAATTTTTATTCTTCATCTTTTGTTTTCTTTGTAGTTTTTCTGGTTCTTGTTTTACCTTGACCACGATTTGGACGGCGTGTCTTTTTCGGAGCGTCTTCTTTTTCCTCTACAGCTACTTCAGGTTTTTCCTCTTCCGCAGACTCTTCTGCTTTGGCTGGTTTCACTTCTTGTGGCTCAATATCAAGTTCTATTTCTGCATTCTGTGGTAAAACATTTTCTGATGTTTCAAGAACTTCTTCTTGTTTAATTATCTCTTTAACTTTATTTTTGTTAAATTTACCACGTTTATTATTTCTACCTTTTTTGTTTTGTTCCATCATTTCAGTTTCTTCTTGAACAACTGTTGACGGATTATTAACAGAAACAGTAATCTCTAAATCTTGTTTAGCTTCAATAGGCTCTTCATTTCTGTTATTATCATTATTTTTTGGTCCTTTATTATTGAACTTTTGGTTATTATTCTTTTTAAAACCACTTAGTGGTAATTTCATTTTAGCAGCCTTAGCTCTGTATTCACCCTCTGCAGTTGGGGAAGCATATTTAATATCTTCCATAATATAACCGTTACCTTGACAATGAGGACATTTTTTTGCAAATACTTCTGCTAAAGCCTGTCCTTGACGGTGTCTTGTAAGTTCAACCAAACCTAAATCTGATAACTGACCTACTTGAGGTTTTGCTTTATCAGGTTCAAGAGCAAGTTCAAGTTCTTCCATCATTGTAAGTTTATCAACACGAGAAGTCATATCAATAAAGTCAACAATAATCATACCGCCAATGTTTCTTAAACGTAATTGTCTTGCAATTTCGTGTACAGCCTCAATATTAGTTTTCAAAATAGTTTCATCTTGAGTAGCAGAGCTTACAAACTTACCACTGTTAACATCAATAACAGTAAGAGCTTCTGTTGTTTGAATAAACAAATAACCACCTGATGGCATATTAACCTTAGTTTGAAGAGCTGCCTTAATTTCCTTGTGAATATCCATTGCAACCATCAAAGGTTCAGAACCTTTATATAGCGTTATTTTAATATCTCTATTCATGTGCCAAGACTGTAATAAAGTTTGAAGTCTATTCATCGCAAAAGCAGTATCAACAATAATTTCTTGAGTATCTTCTGTACAAGCTTCTCTTATAACTCTATACAATAAATCTTGGTCACGATACAAAAGTGCAGGAGCAGTAACAGTTTCAGCTGATGTTACAATATTGTTCCATTTTTCCAACAAGATTTCTAAATCTTCTTGAATATCAGCTTCTGATTGGTTCTCAGCCTCAGTTCTGATAATTACACCAACCCCAACAGGTTTTAATAAGCTTACAATAGATTTTAAGCGAGCACGTTCTTTCACAGTTGATATTTTACGACTCACATTGATACCAGCTTCATTAGGCATCAATACTAAAAATCTACCTGGTAAACTAATTTCTGTAGTAACACGAGGTCCTTTATGCCCTGTTGGTTCTTTTACAACTTGAACAACAAGTTTTTCTTTTGGAGCAAGTTTATCTTGAAGTGCACCACGTTTCATAACATCTTGTGCGTGCAGAAAACCCATCTTGTCAGAGCCAACATCCACAAATGCGGCATCAATACTAGGTAAAACATTTTCTACTTGGGCTAAATAAACATCTCCTAATAGAATTTCACCTCTATTTATAAAAAATTCTGATACTTTACCATTTTCAAATACTGCAGCAATATTATCA
>JAMPEO010000003.1 GCA_023665105.1 Candidatus Gastranaerophilales bacterium
TCAAAAGATAACAAATATATAAAAGTATATTTGGAAATAGATTGTATTTCGCATAAAAAAATTGAGGCAATAAAGCTAAGCTTAAGCCAATTAAACCAATAAACACATATATGTCAAAGATAAAAAACAGATAATGGGAATATAAATATAATTTTAATAATTTTTTAGATATTTTTATATTCATTATTTCATATTATACATAAAGATACAAAAATATAAATGTTTTTATTTATTTTGGGATTTCTGTTTCTTTTTGTTTGCCTTATTTTGTTTTACTTTAAGTTCTTCTTCTTGTTTTTTTATTAGTTCTTCTCGTTCTTTGTTGAATTTTTCGTAATCGATATCCTGCCCGTTATCTATTGTGTCAGGGTTTACTGTCACTCCCTCTTCGTCACCTTTTGATGTTGTGCCTTTTCGTTTACTTTTTTTGTATTCTTTCAGTTTTAATCGATATTGAGCATTTAGTTGTTTAAGTTTTTGTTTATATTCTTTTTTATGAGCTTTCTTCATCTCCTTTTTTTGTTTTTCAAAATCCTTTTTTCGTTGCTCTTCAATTTTCTTTTCTCTGTCAGCTTCCCATTCAACAAGGTCACGTGAAACGTAACCATCAAATGCCAGTTTGAAACCGATAATACTTACATCATATTTGGTACCTTCAAGATCAATAAGTTCACAACGCTCGCCTTTTGTATCTATAGACCAAGTTCCTAAAAATCCCGGTTTATCGCCTGTATAAACATATCCGCAGACAAGGATTTTATCAGGATTGTTCTTATCAAACCCAAGCGGATATATATCCCACCTGTTCTCTGCTAAATCAACACCTGTCACATTATGCCAATAGTTTATGATTGCAGCACGAATTTCAGGCAGTTCTCTTGATTCTCCTGTTTCAAAATCGTGCACAAGTAAATTAGTTTTCCATATACCGTCGTGATTCCATCCTATTTTTTCTTTGGCAATTATGTATCTGTTATCTTCAGAAAAGTCTATCGGTGTAATTGTTCTAAAGGCACCTTCTGTAGTTATATCTGTATCTGTTTCAAAGATTGGTTTATCAATCTTTTTAGCTACGTTTGCTTTTTGAACACGTTCCAACTTGCTCAAACTGGTATCAAGCGGGATTACAAATACAGAACATGACGTACAATTTGCTTCAGCATAATAATACACTGTCGGATAAACTATCATTGTAAAATCACCAGAAACAATTCCTTGAGCATTTATTTGTCTGTCAAAATTAAGCTTACGTGGCAGATTTAGCTCAGGTGAACCGGCAGGACTATTATATCTTACAAGTTTGTATGTCGGTTGCGGTACATATTTCATATCGCTTTTTTTGAATGGTACAGCTTCTTCTATTTTTAAATCTACACGAGGAATACCTTTAGATAATTCTTCATATTCTTCTGTCAGCATATAGCCTGATTTTGGCATATCACTTTTTTCATATTCTTCTTTTAAATCGGCTTTTTGAGCTTCGTGTTGATATTTAAACTGTCTTATAACAGGATCGTGTTCTTTAAACAGGATAGGCTGCAACTCGTCACGAACCAGTCTTACTGACACAATAAAACAAGCAGCAAGTATCCCCCAGAACATTTATACCAAACCTTCCGTTATTGCTTTTTGTGTAGCTTTTGCTCTGGTTGCTGCTGAAAGTTTTTGTAAAACGCTGTGAACATGTGCTTTAGCCGTAGATGTTGAAATTGTCAATTCTTCAGCTATTTGTACATTAGTTAAACCTTCTACAATTAGTGCAAGAACGCCCATTTCACGTTCTGTTAAACCATAATTTTGTTTGCCTGCTTGATAATTGATTTCTCCTGAAACTTTTGGTAAGTTTTGTTGTTTTGGTGATTGAAGATTAGACAAAACCAACTTTGCAATAGCAGGGTCAAGCCAAGCAACTCCTTCGCTTACTGATTTTATTGCCGTACAAATTTGTTCTCTTGATGCGTCTTTCATTACATATCCGTCTGCTCCGGATTGAAACGCTTCAAATATATCATCAGAGTCATCTCTTGAAGTAAAAATCAATATTTTGCAGTTTGGATTGAATGATTTAATACGTTTAGTTGCTTCTATTCCATCAATTATAGGCAGACCAATATCCATAACAATAACATCCGGAAGAAGTGATTTTGCTAATTCTACCCCTTTTATACCGTTTTCTGCTTGACCAACGAGTTCAATATTCTCTGCTTGTTCGAGCATTATCGATAACCCCAAGCGTTCTAATTCGTGATCTTCTACCAGTAATGTTCTTATCATTTTAAACCTGCTATTCTATCTATTTAATTCCAACTACTTTTTTGTCAACAATGACATCTGTTAATAAGAATGAAAATTCACTTCCTTTATTAACCTTGCTCTCAAGCCATATTTTACCATTGTGTGCTTCAATGATTTGTCTTGAAAGGTATAATCCCAATCCTGTACCTGTTGAACGTTTTTTGCTTGTTCCTTGTGAAAATCTTTTGAAAAGATGCGGAATGTCTTCCTGCGGTATTCCGTTACCGTTATCTTGTACTGTAAAAATCAAATCTTTATCTTGAGATTTAACCGTAACTGTAACTGTACCATTGTTATTTGTATAATTTATGGCATTGCCACAGAGATTGCAGATAACACGACGAATTTCACCCCTATCTGCATTTATTTTTAAATCATCTGAAATATCATAACTAACATTAAATTCTATTTTTTTTGTTTCTGCAAGTGGTTTTAATTCAGAGAATGTTTGTTCTACTAACGATTTAAAATTAAAATCTGTTTTACAAAGATTTAGTTTAGCAGCATCGTATTTATAAACTTCTAGCAATGCGTTTACAAGCCCTAATAAATCCTCATTACTTTTTTTCATTGTTGCAAGAAGTAATCTTTGCTTTTCTGAAATTTCTCCAATAGAACCATCTAAAAAGAACTTAATTGTCTGTATTGCTGCCAACAAAGGTGTTCTTAAATCATGTGTGAGTGTTGCAATAAAATCATCACGTAATCTGTCTGATTCTTTCTGTTCTGTAATATCGTGGATTACACCAACAAACTTACGTATATTGTTATCTTCTGATACGCAGGCGAAACTTATATCAATAGGAATTTCTTTTTCGCTTAGAGAATTATACACAGAGCAATCTCTGATAAAAAATTCGTTATCATCAGAGTTAAGACTCTCTATGATATTTGTTTTTTGTGAGTGAATTATTTGGTTAAGTTTTTGTTTGATAATATTGCCTTCTGCCAGTCCTAGCATATTTTCACAAGCTTGGTTTACTTTTTCAATATTACCGTTCGCATCAGTTAAAATAATCCCATCTGCACAGTTTTCAAAGATTCCGTTTAGTTTTGCATTGGATTCTGAAAGGTCAGCTGTTCTTTGTGCAACGATATCTTCAAGGTTATGTGAATAATCTTCCAGCTTTGATTTTGCATCTTCCAATTCGGAAATTTTTTGTCTTAATTGGCTTAATAAATAGCTTCTTTCAATACCGTTTTTTATATTAAGTATTAAATCATCGTTGTCCCATGGTTTGGTAATATATTTGTACAAACCGACTTCGTTGATTGCTCTGATGGCATTTTCTTTGTCTGCATAACCTGTAAGCAGTATTTTGCTCACTTCCGGATAGAGTTTGTTGGCTTCAGATAGGAACTCCAATCCATTCATATCCGGCATCATAAAATCAGATATAATCAAGTCCGGAATATTATCTTTAAGATATTCCAGTGCTTTAACCGGTTCACAAAAAAATTCTGCATTCGTAAACTCTTCAAGATAAAAAAGAGTTTTAAATGTAGATATCAAAGTTTCATCATCATCGACTACAACAATCTTCCCATTCTTCATAATATAATTGTATCTTAAAGCCTTGATGGTGACAAATTCGTAACAGAAACGTAATAAATCTACTATTTTCTTAGTTCTATATAGATAGGATGATAAGTTAATGTTATTTTCCCATTATTTAATTTTAAATAATCATCTTCAAATTGCTTTAAATCAGATTTTGTCCAATGCTCTTGGTTTATAGAGTTAACACCTGTATTTTTAATATGGTATAAAACGTCTTTTGGAGTTTGAAAGTTTAATGTGATGATATCTTCTGATATTTTTAGGTTGAATTCATTAAAAATTTCTGCAAGTTCCTCATTAGAATAATATCTTAATGACTTTCCAGTAATAGTTTTTAATTCTTTAAAATTTTCTTTTCCAAATAAAGTGAAAACAAATAACCCATTATCAGCAAGATTATTTTTTATTTTTTTGACGAAACTTTCAAAATCTTCAAGCCATTGTAGAGATGCATTAGATATAATAAGGTTGTATTTTTTTTCTGTAGAATATTCTTCTATGTCAGTATTGATAAAATTTATTTTATTAGAGATTTGTTTTATATAACTTTCACAGCCGTTTACAATGTCTACAGCATCATAGCTGCTAAATTTACAGTTTGCAGCTATTCTTTTTGTTACAAATCCTGTTCCACAGCCTAATTCTAAAATGTTTTCAAAAGTTAATCCTGATAAATTTTCACTTATTTTTTCTGCCATTTGTTTTTGTACAATGGCAGAGTCTTGGTAAGTATTAAGGCTTTTGGAAAAGCGTTGTTTTATAAGTTCTTTTATCATAGCAATTCCGCCCATTTTGTGTATAGTTTAAACGGACAATGCCCGGAATGAATGACTTCAGGTGTTTCCCAATAATTGAGTTGATTTGCAGTCGGAATTATTTTATCACTGTCGCCAACAATTATTCTTGTGTATTTAAATTTTTCATCAGCTTTATATTCTAACATTTTGACAAGTTCTGTCTTTTGACTTTCCAATGTACGATCAGAAAACTTATCAATATCAGGCTTTTCTAAAAACATTCTTGTCATAAATTTTTTTGCAGAAAGCTCATTAAACCCTTTTATTGTAATGTTATAAATTTTCTCAGGAATGCCATGCTGGTCGTCAATAGGTTTAGGTGTTCCACAGACTGCTGTTGCACTTGTTATTTCCCCGAAATTAAATAATGTAGCAATCATTACACCCATAGACCATGCAACAACATGTTTTTGTTGATATTCTGATAAATCAATGTCTATATCTAAATTGTTGTAATCATAAAAAACAATTACATCATAATCACCACAATCAAGGTGTGACACGATAAAATCGTCCATCCCCCAACCGTTGAAGAAAATAATAAGTTCTTTTGAATTTGTTTTTTTAAGCCATTTATAATTCATCTTTAATATAATCTATAAGTGATTTTATGTTTTCAAAGTCTATATTAGCAGTCAATGATAATCTTAATCTGGAAGTGTTAGGCGGAACGGTAGGAGGTCTTATCGGTAAAATAAAATAACCCATACTTTTTAGTTGTTCAGCAACCTCTACAGTTTTTTTGTCATCTCCAAATACAAGTGGAATTATTTGTGATTCAGACACTGTATCAATATTTGATGATTTTAAATATTTATGTGTACCTATCACAAGTCTTGCTAATTTCATTTTTTGTTGTTGAATGAAATCTTGTTTTTCAGTTAACAACCATTTTGTCCACGCAATATTTATTGGCGGGATTGATGTTGAGAATATAAAAGAACGTGCTTTATTTATTAAATAATTTATTATTGTTTTGTTAGAAACAACAAACGCTCCAAACGAACCTAATGATTTTCCAAATGTCGCAGTTACTATATCAACATCTAACCCATCAGACAGACCCGCACAGTTATCATCTATTGAACAAAATGCGTGTGCCTCATCTATCATCAAAATCGCATTATATTTCTGTTTTAATTCTACTAATTTTCTTATATTAGCAATATCACCATCCATACTGAATAATGATTCTGATATGATTAAAGCTTTTTGATATTTGCTTCTATATTTTATCAAGAGTTCTTCTAAATGTTCATAGTCCAAGTGCCTGTATCTGTGAAAATCTGCTTCTGATAGTTTCATTCCGTCGATAATGCTAGCATGATTCAGTTTATCTGAAAATATTATATCGCCTTTTCTTGCTATTGTTGATACAACTCCTAAATTACATTGATAACCAGTGTTAAAAATCAGAGCTGATTCTTTGCAGAATAAACCTGCAAGAACTTTTTCCAATTCTCCGTAAACCGCTGTACTTCCACTTAATAGCCTTGCTGATGCTGATGAAAACTGTATTTTATAATCATCTTTTTCAAAAGAATTTATGAATTCTTTTACAAGTTCTTCATTTGTACTTAAACCTAAATAGTCATTAGAAGATAAATTCAAAAGTTTTGAATTATCCATAACAACATACTCTCCCTCTTTTTCTAGAATTTGAGGAATTTGTCTATATGTATCAGTTTCTTTAAGTTTATCTAATTCTTGTTCAAAATAACTCATTCAAACCATTCTTTCTATTTCCTTATCTATATAATATCAGGAAAAAGTCTTTTTGTATATCAAGATTTACGGAAACCAGTCAATGAGCGAACGGCTTGGACCAAAATCCAATTTATATTTTTTTGCAAGCTTTGAGGTTGTTATCTCTAACAAGTTTAAATTTTCTTTTATTGGTTCTATTAGAAGTTCGTTATTCTCAAAGACTTTGCTGAAACATAAATTTTGATGAACGCATTCAGGGACTTTAACAGTTTTTTTATCACACAAATATGCAAGACCGAACGTTCTGCATGTAATTCCTCTGTATTTATAAACGCTGCATTTGTTGTTGATTAGAAACGGACATTTATAAAAAAGGTGAGTTGTTACTCGATTATTTTTTACCTGCATAAGGTTATTTCTAACAAGTATTTGTGTGTCTCTCGGCAAGTTTTTGAAGCCATCCATTAAATACATCATTTCAAGTTGCGTAAATGGATAATCACCAATTTCACAACAACCTGAGCAACCTTCTTTGCAACAAATATGCTCAGATTGTTCTCTAAAGTATTTGGCTAATTTTTTATCAAACTCTTTTAGAAACTTTTCATATTTTTTTAACATAATTTTATTATATGAGATAAAACTATATTATACAAATATTTATAGTGTTTTTAGATACTCAATAATATCATTAGATTCGTACATTTCGACACCATGTTCTTTATCTACAAGGAATGGCACCTGTCTTTTCCCACCAAGCCTTATTAGTGCTTCTTCATTTTGTTGTTCAGCAATATCTATTTTTTTATATGGAATATTATTTTCATCAAGGTATGCCATAACTTTTCTGCAATATCCGCAATGTTCTAGTATAAATAATTCAATCATATATCCCTCCAATATGTTACATTATATACTTACAGATAAAGAAATAGCTTTAATCATGCGGGTATATCTTAAAGTATATTATTTTTTGGTTATATTATTGATTTTTCAGGGAATATTATATATACTTGTACTACTGCATTTTAAGAGAGGTTTAATATGAACATACTAATTTCAAACGATGATGGTATTTTAGCAAATGGTATAAGAGCTTTAATGGAAGCCTTATCACCTTGTAATGATGTATATGTTGTAGCACCGGATAGAGAAAGAAGTGCTGCAGGACATTCGCTTACTCTTCATACGCCATTGAGGGTAGAAGAAGTTGATGCAAAATACGGTGCAAAACGTTGTTGGATGACAACAGGTACTCCCGGTGATTGTGTGAAAATCGCAGTTAATGCAATCCTTGCAAATAACGAGTTGCCTGATTTAGTGATTTCAGGTATCAATCATGGCCCGAATTTAGGCGGTGATATTTTGTATTCAGGTACAGTTAGTTGTGCCATGGAGGGTGCTTTATTAGGCATTCCAAGTATTGCTGTTTCGCTTGCAAGTTTGCATTCTGATTATGAAGATTTTAAACTGGCAGCAGAATTTGTTGCAAAAATGATTGAACGTTTAGATAATTATAAAATTCCTCCAAAAACAGTTTTAAACGTAAATGTACCTGGTTTGGAAAAAGATGATATCGCCGGTGTTGCAGTTACTGAACTGGGGAAACGTATGTTTACAGATACTTATGAAAAAAGAGTTGATCCGAGAGGTAAAGTTTATTATTGGATGGCAGGTGAATTGATTACTGAACCTGAAGATGCAAAAACGGATATTGCAGCTGTTAGAAATAATAAAATCTCAATAACACCTATTACTTATGATTTAACCAGAAAAGGCTTTATGACAGAACTTGAAAGCGAGCTTGGCTGTACAAAAACAGGTTCTTGGTTCTAGAAGTAAATAAGAGTAGTGTCGGCTTGGGAAAGCCGAACTACAATAGAGTGAAGAAAATTTATGAAAAAAATTTTTATTATTTCTTTATTAATGTTAGGTATATCATTACCAACATTTGCTATAACACCAGAGGAATTAATTGATTGTGTTGATAAAATGAACGAGTCACAAAAAATAGAACTTATAGAGGTTCTTCTAAAACCAAGAAAACATTACGGTGTTTCGTATCCAAGTCAAACTCTTGAATTTTTCTCTCAGCAAATACTTTGGGCGTTGACTAATGGTAGTGATAAGAGCAAATTTCATGATTCAGTGAAATATATTTTAAGTAAATAGTAATAGTAGGTCGGCTTTACCAAGCCGACAATGTTACTATTTTTCATTTACTTCATCAATGTTATCTAAAATAAACTTTCCTATTTTGCCGTCACGGAAATCACGGAGCACATATTGTGATGTTCTTTCTATATCAGGTTCTCCGCCTGTAACTACCCAATTTCTGCTCGCAGAAATATTTTCAAGTGAAAGTTCCTCTGTTTCAACAACATTATAATACTCTTTGAATTTTGTTGTATATCTTGGATTTTCAATTATTAAAGATATAAGTTCTTTTGCTACAATTTCAGGTGAGTATGCATTTTCTGAAACAGAATTTACAAAAGCCAATTTTTTTGCACGTTCTTGGTCTTCCTGTTTCATAGGAATAATCCCCGGTGTATCAAGCAAATCAATATTCGGGTTAATTCTCACCCATTGTTGTTGTCTTGTTACGCCGGCCTTTGCACCGGTTTTTGTTTTTGATGATTTTGTTAATTTATTGATAATACTTGATTTTCCGACATTAGGAAGTCCCACAACAACAACTCTTGCAGGTCTTCTCAAAAGCCCTTTTGCCATCAAAGCCTGAATTCTTGGCTCACTTAATTCAAGCACTTTTTTTTCAATAATATTAAAATTTCTGTTGGTTTTTGTATCTATAGTGAGAACAGGACAGTTTTCACGTTCCTGAATAATATTTACCCAAGATTTAATCTCGTCAGATGATACCAAATCTGATTTATTCAACAAAAGAAGCCTTGGTTTATCACCCAAAAGCTTCTCTATGTCGTTATAACTACTGCTTATTGGTAACCTTGCATCTAAAACTTCTATAACCACATCAACGAGATTAAGTTTCTCCTTGAGTGCCCGTTCTGCTTTAGCAATATGTCCGGGATACCAATGAATATGTAACTTATCTTTTTTCAATTTTTTCTCTAATACGAGTTGCCTTACCTGAACGTTCTCTTAAGTAGTATAATTTAGAACGTCTAACATCACCACGTCTAAGAACTGTAATCTTATCGATACGTGGAGAGTTTAGTAAGAATACTCTTTCTACACCGATACCTTGGAACACTTTTCTAACAGTAATAGTTTTGTTAATACCTGCACCGTGTTCTTTAATAACTGTTCCTTCGAATGCCTGAATTCTTTCTTTGTTACCTTCAACGATTCTAACAAATACTTTAACTGTATCACCAGGATTCATATCAGGAATATTTTCTTTTTTATATTGGTTTTCCAATTCTGCGATTATAGGATTCATTTTGCTATTCCTTATATTTATAACTAGTACAAAATTCAACGTCAAAGACGCTCGTTACTTATCCTAATTGAAAAATAAGAATATTGCAAGTACATGTTTAAGTTTTGTTTAGAAATATATGGATTTTATTTTTGACTTGATAAAAAAAATAATTATAAGAAGAGTAAGACTCATCTAAACAGATGAAAAAATAACAAAACCCCTAATGATGTGAGTAGAAGTTCCGATATATATAAAAACGGTTTAACTAACGAGAGAGGTAAACATGAAAATCAGTACAGGTATCAGGTATTGTGAGCCGGGTATAAGGTCATCAATCAGAGCAATGCAGGTTTCTAATGAATTGCTTGGCATTACAAATGATAACGTTTCAGGTTTTGATAAAGTAGGTTATCAAAGAAAAGAAGCAGTTGTTTCATCGTTTACAGAATTTCTCGGTGTACACGGTATATCAACAAACGTTGATGAACAGGTAGGTCGTATTCAAGTTTCAGAAAGACCGCTTGATATTGCGATTGCAACTAAAGGCTATTTTCAAATCCAATCAAAAGATGGTGTAAGGCTTACCCGTGACGGACGTTTCAAGCTTGATAAAGATGGTTATTTATTATCATTAGAAGATGGTAATGTACTATCAGATAGTGGCGTACCAATCAGATTACCGTTTGTACCTGATGATGTTAAAGAAATTAAAGTCGACAGAAAAGGTCGTTTGAGTGTTTTCAATAGAGATGCTCGTAAATTGAACTATGTTGCAACGCTTGGCGTTGTTGATTCTTCAGGTATGGCAGTTATGAAACCTGATATCAAACAAGGTTATAACGAGTATTCGAACGTATCTCTTCAAAATGAGTTCTTGGCGGTAATGCCTACAATAAGAGCGTTTGAAGCTAACAGACAAGTATTTATTATGCAAAGTACGAACTTACAAAAGGCGATAAGCCAATTAGGTTCAGCATCTTAGGAGGGTTCCCATTATGATGTTTAACGCACAGGCTATTGTAAGAAAAAGTATAAACAATGCCACAACACAATTTGATAAACTCGGTTATGTAGGTAACGATTTAGCCAACTATAACACATACGGTTATAAATCAATCAGATTTGAACAAATGTTGAGAGAAGACGGTTATGTCGGCGGTGCTCAAAGAACTGATTGCAAACAAGGTGCGGTAAGGGTTACAGAAAATCCTTATGACGTAGCAATAGAAGGTCATGGATATATTCCTGTAACTTCTGAAGATGGTGAAGTTCAATATACCCGTGACGGTTCTTTTACAAAAGGTAAAGACGGTTATCTATACACTAAAGATGGCTGGCTTGTTGGCGGTGGTATAAAATTACCTGCTAACAACTATAAATTTACTATTAACCAAAATGGTGATGTATATACTTATGATGAAGCAGGTTCACTTCCTAAAAGAGTAGGTACTATTCCTTTGGTTCAGTTTGCTAATCCCGAAAGACTTGAGCAAGGGGTTAACAATAAAATGGTAGCAACAGAAGATTCAGGAGAACCGCAGTTGGTTCAAAATCATCGTTCATTCAGACAAAACTGTATTGAAGCATCAAACGTTAATATCTATGCTTCTGTAAATGAAATGTTGAGATTGAACGCATCAATGATTGCGAGTATGCGTCTTTTGAAAGTAGCTGATGATATGTATAACAAAGGCATAAATATCAGAGAATAATAAACTTTGGAGGGTTTAACTAATGGGTTTTGCAGCTTTAGGTTGTGTAGGAAAAACTTCACTAATGATGAACTTAATAGCACAGAGACAACGTTCACTTGGTTCTAACTTAGCAAACGTTGATACTCCGGGTTATGTAAGACGTGACATTGATTTTAGCCAATATTTAGGTGGTGCGACAGCGGCTCTTGAAACGAAATTGGCTCAAAAAATCGGACCGTCACCAATGTTCGATTATGAACAAAATGTGGAAATAAATCCTGCTGATGAACTAACAGAAATGCAGAAAAACTCATTGTTATACACAATGGCAACAAGAAGAATGTCAAATATAATAACTCAAATGAAAACGGTAATTAACGTAGGAAAGTAGGTGCATAAATGGGTATAATGGAGTCAATGGATATAGGTGCAAACGCACTAAAAGCACACGGTTTAAGAATGGATATTCACGCAAAGAACATTGCGAATATCGATACCCCGAATTATGTAAGAAGAATACCAATTTTAAACGCAACAGAAGATATTTCGTTCAGAGGTGTTCTAACTCAAATGAAAAACGATGTATTTGGAACAGGTACACTTCCATATTTACAAGGTGGTGTAGTATTTAACGGCGTTGTTGAAGACCCAACAATGGGAGAAAGATTATATATGCCGGGACACCCTGATGCTGATGCAAACGGATACATTCGTTCATCAAACGTAAATGCTATGGTTGATATGGCTGACGCTGTAATGGCACAAAGAGCTTATGAAGCCAACCTTGCTGTAGTAAATATCACTAAAGCAATGGCGTCACGTGCAACTGAAATTGGAAAATAATAACTAAATTGTAAGATTCAAAGATATACATTTATTTCGTCCAAAGTGGCGTGTGGAGAGGGAAAATAACCCTTCTAGATAAATTATAAGGAAAATAAAATCAAACCGTTTTCGGTCAAGTACCCCCTACTTGACCTTTTTATTTTTATTGAATAATAGGTAGAAATCTACTATTTTTATGCACGTTTAGTTATTGACATAATACCTTTTGTAATACTACCTAATAAATCAAGGGCACTGTTTGAAACATTGCTGTTGACGTGTTCAAGTTTACTTTGGGCTTGATGACTTCTTAAAAGTATTTTTTGTCTTGTTGTTGCCATGAATGCCGGTGGTGTTGGTATCTTATTTGAAGCTAAAGTTTTATTCATAGAATATCCTTAAATGATTTTATTATTTATATCAAACATGCTAAAACAAAAAATTGCTATCAAATAGAAAAATTTACATATTTTAACAAAAGAAAACCTAGCTTTTTCAACAATAACCTTGTTTTGTTATGATATCATATATACAACCACAGAGGTTTTAAAAATATTCTTTACTCTCATAAAAACTTATGTTAATCTTGTTTTATACTAATCTGCCAACTGGCGGGTTGTAATACGGGTATAATGTTTTTGTATCATACCCACAGCACGATACTCAGCGTGTTGGGATACATTTACAGATATCTGAAGGGGGATTGTATCTTTATGATTGTTCCCTTTTCTTTTTATATAAAAATATTTTGTATTTTCTGTTAAAAATACTTGTATTTTTTAATTATTTGTGTAGAATAATATTAAAGGGCTGAGGGTTATTCAATTTTAGTGCCTTATGATGTTAGGAATAGCCATTTTATATTATTAAAAAACCCGAAAAGGATTGACTCAGTTAGATGAGTAAAGTTTTTGAATTTAATTACAAATTTATAAAAGATAATGCGTCTGCAGGTAGTTGGAGACGCGGATATGAATACTATAAAAAAGATATGCTGCTTGATTCTGCTCCTATCAAAAATTTTTACAAAGGTAGAGTTAAGGGGAATTTTCAGGATTATTACGCCACAGATTTAATTTTTAAGAAGACAAGTGTGGAAGCTCGTTGTAATTGCCCATTAAAAGAAGAATGGTGCAAACACTCTGTAGCTGTCGCACTAAAAGCTATTGATGAGCACGCTTATGAAGATTGGTTAGAAACAAAATATGGAACAGAGTTTGATTATCCCGATGAAAATACAGCGTTGACAGAAGTTCCTCAAGGAAACTATATTTTTCACTTCAATCCTAAACGTAGACAAAACTTCTTTTCAATTCTAATAAAAGATAGACATACCGGTAAGATTATCCGCTCATTAGAAAATATTTTGAGAGCATTGATTGAGGCTCAAAAGGTTGAAGGTGGATTTGAATTAAGCGAGGTTCAAAAGTCAGAACTTGCGGTATTCCATTTGATTTTGAAAATTGCAAGACAGGATAAAAAGGCGGGTTGGTATGATATTCCTATCACTAAATTTATGCCAATGTTCCCGTTATTAGCTCAAGTTGAAGAAGTTTTGGATGAAAAAACTAAACAAAGAATTAAATTTTTAGACAAACAATGGGACTTATCTCTTGATGTTAACGCAAATACAAATGGAACTTTATCTTTAGCACTATATTGGAACAGACCTGATAGTGATGAAGTTTATCCGTTTGAAGAGGTAAAATATTTTTCACGTCAACTAAAATGGGGACGATACAAAAATGTTATTTTCCCGATAAATGTTGCAATGAATGAACTTCCACAGTATATTATCAAATCAACATTTACGGATTTGAAAGATTCTGAAGGCGGCAAGTTTATATATGAAGAATTGCCTAAAATCAGAGAAATAATGCCTGTTAATGTATCTGAACAGATTACTAAGTTAATGTTGGAAGAAAGACCACCTGTTAATGTTGTGACACTTGGTATTGATTATGACCAGTCATTAAAAGCAGAATTAGAATTTGAGTATGACGGAGTGAAAGTTCCTTATTCAAAACATGATGAGAAATCACCTTATGTTACAGTTACTAAAAAACAGGATGGTGAAGATTTTATTTATTGGATAAAAAGAAATTATCAACACGAACAAGATGCTTATAGAATGCTTTTAGCTTGTAAGTTTGTTCCAATGCAGACTAATAATCTTGCATTAGAAAAAGAAACAGCCATTGATTTCTATAATTATTATATGAAACAAGCTGGTGAAGGTTGGAGATTCGAAGAAAAAGACGATATGCAATTCTTTAAGCTTATGGAAGAACCTTTCACTATGTGTGCTAAGATTGACTTCTGTGATGATGCGGTTGATGAATTTGAAATCCAATTATATGGTCGTGCCGGTGAAGAAGTTATTGACTTTGATACAATTTTTGAAACTATCCAAAACGGTGAAAAATATAGCCGTGTCAGAAGTTTAGGTTTTGTTGAATATCCTGCACAAAATATCTATCAAATGATGAGATCATTCAACTCTTTTGATGCATACAGGAACAATGAAAATAAATTCCGCATAAAATCATACAGAACAGGTCTTGTAAAAGAATTAGAAAATCTTGGCTTTGAACTTGTTATGAGTGAAAAATTCCAGAAATTCTGGGAACAAATCTCTACATTTTCAACTACAGAAACAACAGAATTACCAAAAGTTAATGCAGAATTCCGTGATTATCAGCTTAAAGGTTTCAGCTGGTTATGGTTTATGTATACATACGGTTTAAATGGTATTCTTGCTGATGATATGGGGCTTGGTAAAACATTACAGGCTTTGAGTTTACTTCAAAAGGCTAAAGAAGTTGATGGTCCTGAACCTACACTTGTTGTAGCTCCTACAACTGTTGTTTTCAACTGGGAATCTGAAATTGAAAAATTCACTCCTGATTTATCTTGTTTAAAATTGTCGGGTGTAGATAGAGCAAAATTATTCAAAGAAATTCCTAATCACGATATTGTTATTACAAGTTATGCATTGTTAAGACGTGATATAGCTAAATTTAGAAAATATAATTTCAGATATATTATTCTTGATGAATCTCAGAATATTAAGAATGCAACTTCTCAAACAGCTCAAGCCGTAAAAACGCTTAATGCTACTCATAAGCTTGCATTATCAGGTACGCCTATTGAAAACAAACTCGAAGAATTATGGTCTGTATTTGATTTCTTAATGCCTGGATTCTTGTTTAGTATGCCGGAATTTAACAGCAGATATGTTACACCTATTATGGAACGCCAAGACAAGACCGTTGAAAAACGTCTTAAACTTCAAATTTATCCGTTCATCTTACGCCGTATGAAACGTGACGTAGCTAAAGACCTACCGGATAAGGTTGAAAATATGGCATATTGTGAAATGACACCGGAACAAAAGGATTTCTATTTAGATGTTTTAGACAGCACGAAGGAAGAACTATTCAAGAGTATCGAAATGAATGGTTTGGAAAAGAGCAGAATGTCTATCTTCTCTGCGTTGCTTAGACTTCGTCAAATCTGTTGTCACCCTAAACTTTATGATAAAGAACACGTTAAGGGTGTTATTCAATCCGGTAAATTTGAATACCTTAAAGGTATGCTTGAACAAATTATTGAAGAAAAACACAGGATACTTCTATTCAGCCAATTTGTTGATATGTTAGATATTATTAAAGGCTGGTTGGAAAGAAGCGGTATTGAGTATGAATATCTTACAGGTAAAACTAAAGATAGAAAAGCTGCAGTTGATAACTTCAACAATAATCCGAATGTTAAAATATTCCTTATCAGTTTGAAAGCCGGTGGTACAGGTTTAAACCTTACCGGTGCGGATTATGTTATCCACTATGACCCTTGGTGGAACCCTGCTGTTGAAGACCAGGCTACTGACCGTGCTTATCGTATCGGACAAACTAAAAAAGTATTTGTATATAGAATCATTACTAAAAATACAGTTGAAGAAAAAATCCAAAAACTTAAAACAAGAAAACGTGACCTTGTTGACAGCGTAATTTCTGTTGATAGAAATATTACGAAGTCTTTAACTATGGAAGATATCAAAGAAATCTTCTCTGTAGATTAAGAGTAGGAATAACTATTTAGGGGTAAATTTTTAGGGTAAATCTTTAGTGGCAATTATTAGAAATTATTGCAAAATATTTGTTAATATTTGCTAAATCTGCTTGCATGTAAGTTTTTTTTTACATAAAATAGTTTTACTCACAATCCTCGTAACGGATATGCGTCGTCATTAAACGCAAATTCCGATACAAATATGAAAGGTGAATAACAATGGCAAACATTAAATCAGCAAAGAAAAGAGTTCTAATAGCAGAAGCAAACAGACAAAGAAACACAGCTTTCAAGTCTTCTATCAAAACTGCTGTTAAAAAAGTTCTTGCTTTAGCAGAAGGTGAAGATAAAGAAGCTTTAAATGCAGCATTATCTAAAGTTTATCAACTTTGTGACAAAGCTGTTTCTAAAGGTATTCTTCACAAAAATACAGCTGCTAGAAAAAAATCAAGACTTACTCTAGCTGTTAAAAAATTAGCTAAGTAATTGTTAGAATTATTAAGAGAGTATAGCCGATAACTGAAATCAGTTATCGGCTATTTCGTTTTTATAAGACTGGTATAAAAAGATAGATTTCAACAAATTGCAATTACCACTGGTTCATAATAAAATAGATAAATAAAAGATAAGGGCATTTATATATGAAAAAAAATATTCTAATCATTGGAAATTCTGCAAAAGAATCTGCATTAGCAAAGATTTTATCCGAACAATTTGAGGTTTTTGTTGCACCTGGTAATGATGGGATGAAAGAGTTTGCAACAGTTGTTGATATAAGAGAAAACAACATAATAGAACTCTTAAATTTTGCAATGGAAAATGATATTACATTCACAATATGTTGTTCAGAATTAGCAATTAAACTAAATATCTCAGAGTTATTCAGTGATAACGGTTTAATGATTTTTGCACCAACCGCAGAATCTGCACTATTTACAACAAACAGATCAGTTGCGAAGAAAATGTTTTATAAACTTAGACTTCCAACCCCGAGATTTGCAGTCTACGAAAAGAAAAATCTTGCACTGGATTATATTAAAAACTGCGAAATGCCTGTAATCATACGCACAGATGAGCATAAAGATAAAAATTCTATGATGGTTTGTCCATCTTTCAATATTGCTAAATCTTTTATTGAAGATTGTTTCTTTGGCGGCGAAAGTAAAGTAATCATAGAAGATTATGTATATGGAACAAATTTCTCTTTCTACGTAATCACTGATGGTTATAAAGCACTCCCTTTAGGAAGTGTAAAAGACTACAAATTTTCACTTGATGGAGATGGCGGAATATTAACCGAAGGAATGGGGGCTTGTTCACCATTCACAAAACTAACCTTTGACCACGAAGATTATATAATGAATGAAATAGTTTATCCTATCATAAACTACCTTGCAGAAGGTTTAAAACCATTCATGGGTATAATCGGTTTTGAGGGAGTCTTAACACCCGAAGGCGATATTGCGATAACAGAATGTAATCCGTTCTTAAAAGACCACGACGCACAAGGTGTTTTAGCATTACTTGAAAACGATATTTTTGAACTTATGCATGCCTGTGCAATCGGTTCTTTCTCCGATGAATATGATATGTTGGATTTTAAAGACGAGTTTGCTGTAAGCTGTGTATTATCAAGCGGTCAAGTTAAGAACGAAATCATACAAGGTTTAGATGAAGTTCAAGAGGATACACTGGTTGCCCATTTGAATACAAAACAAAACGAATATACAGAGTTCGAAACATTAGGTGATAGAACGCTTGTATTGACAACAACAGCAAAAACAATGAACAGAGCAAGTTCAAACTTATACGAAGAGATTGATGGTATAGAATTTAGAGGCAAACATTATCGCAAAGACCTCTGCACAGTTCCGTCACATTTATAAGAAAGGCTGACATGACAAACATAAAATTTGGAACAGATGGCTGGAGAGCTATAGTAGGAGAAGATTTTACAGAAGAAAATGTTATATTGGTTGCAAATTCTATAGGTAAATATGTGTACGAAACCTATGGCATAACAAAACCAATCATAATAGGTTATGACCCACGTAATATGGCTGATACTTTTTCAAAATTGACAGCAGATATTCTTGCAGGTTATGGTTTTGAGGTGTGTTACTCTTCTCGTGTTGTTCCTACTCCTGTTCTTGCATATTCTGCAAAACTCAGAAATGCCTGTGCAGTAATGTTTACGGCATCGCATAATCCGCCTGAATATCTGGGAATAAAATTTATACCTGATTATGCTGGACCGGCAACTCAAGAAATTACTGACAAACTTATGGAAAATTTAGGACAAGAATTTTCTACAGATGAAAACGCAAAGGAAGTACAATACACAGACTTTGCATCAGAATATTATGAACATATTTCAACAATCATTGATTTTGATGCAATAAAAACGTTAGACAAAAATATTATTTTTGATGGATTGTATGCAGCTAGTATAGGATATTTTGATAAGTTATTATCTGATAACAACATTTCGTTCCAAACACTACACATGGAACACGACCCAAATTTTGGCGGCGGCATGCCGGAACCTAAACCTAAGTTTTTAAAAGAACTTATATCAAAGGTAAAATCAGAACCTAATTCAGTTGGCTGTGCTAATGATGGTGATTCTGACAGATTCGGATTTATCAACGAGAACGGAGAATATGTTACACCTAATGAAATAATCTCTATATTGCTTATTCACCTCGTAAAGAATAAAAAGCTAAGCGGATGTCTTGTTAAAACTGTTGGTGCAAGTCTTATGCTTGATAAGACAGCAGAAAAACTTAATATTCCGGTTGTTGAAACTGCTGTTGGCTTCAAGCACGTTGGAGAAGCAATGAGATTAAATGATTGTTTGATTGGCGGAGAAGAATCCGGAGGTTTAAGTATTAAAGGACACATTCCGGAAAAAGACGGTCTTTTAGCCAATCTTTTAATATTAGAGGCAATGGCATATTCTAAAAAATCAATGGTAGAACTTCAACAAGAGTTAAAAGACTTTGTTGGGGCAGAATACGTTAATGATAGAATAGATTTCAAACTCAATGACCGCTCTGAGATAGAAACAGTTATCAATAAGATATCAGAAATCAAATCTGCAGGTGGTTTTGAACTAACACGTACAGATTATAAAGACGGTATAAAAATATATCTTGGAGAAAACAGTTGGGTTCTTGCACGCCCAAGTGGAACAGAACCTCTTTTAAGAATATATTTTGAAAGTAACAGTTCAGATAACATCAAAAAATTGGAAGATGATATATTAGCAAAGATTAAATAGCAAAATATTATACCAATAATTGAGGTATAAGTTGTGCTAATGTTTCACCTATTTTTCTATGCTCAAAACTCTTTACATGTACACAATCTTCAGAACATACTTGAACAATTTTGTTTAAATCGAAAAAATTACAATTTAATTTTTTTGCAAATAAACCTAACTCTGTAGCAAAATCTTTTGATTTTTCAACCGATCTTTCATTAAACATGCAACCAAACTTACATCCTTGAACTTTTTCATCAATATAAGGCGGAGCAAGTAATAAAATTTCTGTATTCTTATGATTTTCAGATGTTCTAATAAAATCAATAATAGTTCTTATCCCATCTAAAACAGCTTCTACACTGGCTCTGAATAATGTTTGAAAATCATTTGTACCCAGTAAAATAATAATCATATCTACATTAGGATATTTATTAAGACAATATGGTAAATAATCTACCCCACATGTTTTTATATCTGCAAAATCTTTGAAAATAACCGTTCGTGCATTATGAGCATCCTCAATAACATTATAGTTATCTCTTAACAACTCTTGTAAAACACCTGTCCAGCGTTCATTGAGATTGTAACGTCCACCAGTTTCAGGATTAAAACCATAAGTATTACCATCTCCAAAACACAAAATATTCTTCATAAAACCATAATAATATTTTGATAAATCTAATTCCATCCCAAATTGAATAATATCCATTTATACAATAAAAAAACTGACCCCATCGGGTCAGTCTTTATCCTAATTTCATTCCTTATAATTTTTCCTTGCGCCTTGTCGTTTCCGACTTTCCTATAAATTCCTTAGCCTCTTAATCTAATAAAGCCGCCAATTTTTCTGCATTTTCGTTAGCTAATGCTACGTTTCTAACTCTGTTTTTATGCATATACGTACGTAATGCTTCTCTAATTAATTCTGATCTTGAACGATTTTCACCTGCTGCAACGTTGTCAATTTCATCAAGAAAACGTTCAGGCATCGAAATAAGTACTCTTGCCATTGATTTCTCCTTATAATCTATCGTGTATATGCTCTGTATATATATATTAAAACTCTGATATATAAAAAATTGCTTTTTTATATATATATTGCTTAACATTAGTTAACAATACAAAAGATTAAAATCTGAAATCACGCTTGCCATCTGATATTTCAGCCAAATAACGAGATGTGTTTTTACGAACATTTTCATCTTTAATTTTTGCTAATTCTGTTTCAATAATTTTCTCACCAACAATTTTTGTTTCTTCAGAAGCATAATCTTCCAGATATTCTTTAAGAGTTAAAAGTGCGTTCGGATGACAGAAGTTGTGGATTTTCTGTTCTTTACAAATTTTCATGAAATCAGCACCAACTCTGCCTGCACGATAACAAGCAGTACAAAAACTAGGTACATAACCAAGTTCCATTAACCATTTCATAACTTCATCAAGAGAACGTCTATCCGTAACATCAAATTGTGCTGATTCTTCATCTTCTTCAGATGGATTACAATATCCACCAACACTGGTCTTAGAACCGCCGCTAATCTGAGAAACGCCAAGTTTCAATACCTTTTCTCGACATTCTTTTGATTCTCTGGTGGAAACAATCATGCCTGTATACGGAACAGCAATTCTTATACAAGCAATAATCTTAGTAAAAATATCATCATCAATAGCATTTATAAATGAGTTTGGATCAATATCATCAGCAGGTCTGATTCTTGGAACACTAATAGTGTGAGGACCTACACCGTATCTTGCTTCAAGGTGTTCTGAATGCATAAGCAAACCGGCAAACTCATAACGATAACTTTCTAATCCAAATAATACACCAAGCCCAACATCATCAATACCACCTTGCATTGCTCTATCCATAGCTTCTGTATGGTATTTATAATTATGTTTTGGACCTGTTGGATGTAGTTGTTCATAACTTTCTTTATTATATGTTTCTTGAAACAAGATATATGTGCCAATACCTGCATCGTGCAACTTTTTATAGTTTTCAACGGTTGTCGCTGCAATATTTACATTAACACGTCTTATTGCTCCGTTTTTATGCTTAATCCCGTAAATTGTTTTTATAGATTCAAGAACATATTCAATAGGATTGTTTACCGGATCCTCACCTGTTTCTAATGCTAAACGTTTATGACCTAAATCTTGGAGAGCTATAACCTCTCTTTTTATATCCTCTTGTGACATTTTTATACGTTTGATATGTTTATTTTTATAATGATATGGACAATAAACACAACCATTGACACAATAATTGGAAAGATATAGCGGTGCAAAAGTTACAATTCTATTGCCATAATATGCTTGTTTGATGTCATTCGCAAGTTGAAAAATTTCTTCATTTTTCTCAGGAATATCGCAATCTAACAAAACAGCAGCCTCACGATGAGTAAGCCCCTGCATTTTTTTAGCTTTTTCAAGGATTTCATCTATAAGTTTTTCATTATCTTTATTTTCAGATGCATACTCAAGAGTAGATAAAATCTCTTCATTTGATATAAATTCTTCCGCTTCACTTGATTTAGGATTATACATATAAATCTCTCCCTTATTTATATGCTAGAACGATAATATATAAAAGTAAAGTAATTTTTATAAGCGAGAAATGAATAGAGTTTTCTTTTTTATTTACAACATTTAAATTTTGAACTAAGATACTATATGTATAAATTATGAGGAGGGATATAATATGGATTTGATAGAAAACAGAAAAAGTATAAGAAAATATCAGGAAAAAAATATCCCAAATGATATTTTGAAACAAGTACTGGATGCCGGACGCTTGGCACCATCATGGATAAATGTCCAACCATGGCACTTTATTGTTGTAAGAAAAAATAAAGAGTTATTGTCTGAATTAGCAAATAATCAACCACACGTAAGATATGCAAATGCTGTAATTGTTTGTGTTGCAGATACAGGTGCGTGGAATAAAGACAGATTTTCTGCCGTAATGAAACAAAAAGGTATGCAAGATACCGGAATTGAATCAATAATGCAATTACCTGCCCTATATCCACCATTATTAGGTCCTCAAACAACTTTACTAAGAACGGTTGAACAAGTTACCTATGCTATTGCATATATGACATTAGAAGCAGAAAGACTAGGATTAGGAGCTTGTGTTATTGGTGCACTTGGGAACGAAGTTACACAAATTCTACCTGACCTATCTCACAAAGTTAAAAAAGAACTTAACTTAAACGATGAACAATGTATAATATCTATGCTTACTTTAGGTTATCCGGATGATAACAGAGAAACAATAAAAATAAGAAAAGATTTTGACGAAGTTATCTCAGAAGAAAAAATCGGACAAAAGTTCATTGTTTAATAATTTAAAAAAACTTTTATTAAAGCAATAACAAAAGGTCAAACATAATGTTTGACCTTTTTATGTAAAGTGAAATATTGTATCATCTTTTCTAATTATTGAGCATTAGCAGGTTTCTTTTGTGCAGTAGCACCAGGAATAGACTGCCAATTAGCGGCCATAATCTTTTTGAAAGATTTAAGAGCTGTATCTTCTAATTCGCCCAATTCTTCAGCTTCCATAATCAATTCTCTTAATGGAAGTAAAGCTCTTTGATCACGAAGAACACCAAGAGCTGCAGCTGCACCTGCTCTTACTAATTCGTTTTCTTTGTGATTTTTCATAACTTCAATCAAAGCAGGAACTGCTTTTGTATCATTTAATTTTCCTAATGAAGTTACTGCATAAATTCTTACGTTAACCCATTCGTCATATAACATGTTGATAATTTTATCAACAGCCTTTTTATTACCGATTTCACCTAATGCTCTTGTAGCATCACAACGTACATTAACTTTTTCGTGGTCTAAAGAACCCATTAAAGCATCTGTAGCAACATCACCAATTTCAATTAAAGCATCTGTCGCTGTAATACATACTTGTGGATTTTCATCATTTAATGCTTCTACTAACGGTTCAACTACGATTTTACCGCCTAAACGACCTAAAGCACGTGCTGCACGAACTCTAACGTCAACGTTTCTATCTTCTCTAAGTGATTCAATTAAATATTCAGTTGCCTTAGAATCACCTAACTCACCTAATGCTCTTGCTGCATACAAACGAACAGAACCATTTTTGTCATTTCTTAACACATCAATCAATGGTTCAACAGCTTTAGAATCGCCCATTTCGCCTAATACACGAGCTGCATTATATCTAACTTTTTCAGAACTGCTTGTTCTTAAGTCTGATAATAGTTCTTCAAAAGATTTTTTAACTTGTTTTTTCTTTCCAATCACAGATATTGTCATTTAGATAACCTCCGACATACAATATTTAATAATCTACACTTTACTTCTATATAAAAACACCGTTGTTGAAATAATTGCGTTTTTTTTGTTGATTATGTACTTTTGTTAAGATTGTTTTCATATAGATTTTTGTTCCGTTTCCCTAAAGGGTAAAAATTACACTTTATTTCAGTAATAGTAGTTTATCACATTTTTCAGATTTTGGCTCTACCCTGTTAGCATTTTGTGTAACTAACTTAATCTTTGTTTAAACAAAACACTTGAAAGGCTGATATAGCTTAAAATACCATGTTACAAATTCTTTAAATTTACTACTATCTAGGGATAGTAATAATGAACTCGCTTCCGACACCTAATTCACTTTTTACTTCAATTTTTCCATTGTGTTTTGCAATTATCTTTGATGAAATAGCAAGTCCCAAACCTGTACCAACTCCAACACCTTTTGTTGTATAACCTGCAAGAAAGATTTTTTCTATATCTTTTATACCTTTACCATCATCTTTAATAGATATTTTTAGAAGATTTTTTGTATATGATGTTGTTATTAATATGGTACCTTCTTTTTCAATAGCCTGACACGCATTTACTAAAATATTCATAAATACCTGATTTAACATGTTAGGATAACACTTAATCTTTGGAATATCTCCATAATTCTTTTTAACAGTTATTCTATGCTTTGTTTCATGACGAATTAAATCAAGCGTTAAATCAAGTTCTCTATTGATATCAGCCTCTTGAAGTTCTGCTTCATCCAAACGCACAAATTTTTTCAGAGAAATTACAAGTTGATTTATACGCTGAATAGCTTCTTTATCAGTAGAATTTATATCTTTTAATAAAACTGAAAGTTTTTCATCATCAATTTTCTGAATAAGTTTGGTAAAGATTTCGTTGTTAGATTTAATTGCGGCAACCGGCGTATTTATTTCATGTGCAACACCGGCAATCAACTGACCTAATGATGCCATCTTTTCGGAATTTATTAGCTGTAATTGCGTATCATTCAATTCTTTCAGCGTTTCTTTAAGTTCTTGCACTGTTTCCAAATTCTTTTTATACAGATTTGCGTGAACAATAGCTGTACCAAGCTGGGATGAAATATTCTCTAATATATCCAATTCTTCATTAAGTTCACGTTTTTGACGTGATACAAGAACAACAACACCAAGAAGTTCATTCATGTGAAAAAGAGGAAGAACTATTCTTTGAATAGATTCTTTGAAAGGTTTAGCAGACATGTATTCTTTAAGGCATCGAGTATGAGAAATTTCTTTATTACTAATTTTCCTCATAACCATACCATCAAACATTATTGGCATGCCTATTTCTTCTTCGTCAAGAGTTTGAGATATCTTAAATAAATTACTTTTACTGTTATAAACCGCATAATATGCCCTAAATGCACTGAAAATAATGGACAATTCTTTTAATGTCGGTAAAATAATCGAAGATAAATCAATAGATTCTCGCATAATGTTTGAAATTTTGTTAATTAAAGCCATTTTTATTGCTTGCGATTGTGCTTGTTGTTTTATTTGCTCCAAGCTTTTTATATCTTCATCCAATAATCGGCACTTCAAATCAACATCTTCTTTTTCTTGTAGGAGTTTATCATATTTGATTTGAGAAGTAACATCAACAAAAAATATAATAGTATATTTACGACGTTGAATAGCATTTATATCATAATAACTATATTCATTATTCTTATGTTGATAACTGATATGCGTAACAAAACTTTCTTTGGAACGAATTGCTTGAATAATTGGAGAATGTAACTCCCAATCACTTGAGTCGAGCATACATATTTCACAATTTAATTTATGAGAGAATTTTCTCAAAGTTGTAAAATCAGAAAAGCATCTTTTAAATGCATTATTTCTGTATTCAACCTCCATAGAATTTTTGTTCACTACCAGAACAGGATTATTAAATTTATTAAAAAACTCCAGTTTCTCCATTCTATAATTATAAGATAGCCAATCTAAAATGTCCAAAAATTCTTATATTAAATATAATTTGTAACGGTTTAGAAACATAAGAGATATAATAATCCGAAAGAAAAATGTTGATGTTATCATGTAGGTGTATGGAATTACACAGATAATATTATTGGAGAGATTTAATGGAAAATTTTGATATATTTTCAATATTCGCACTATGCGGAGGGCTAGCATTTTTCTTATACGGAATAAATTTAATGTCATCAGGTTTAGAAAAAGTTGCAGGCGGAAAACTGGAGCAATTACTAAAGAAAATGACGTCTAACCCTATAAAAAGTTTTGCACTTGGTGCTGGTATAACAGCAGTAATTCAATCATCATCAGCTGTTACAGTTATGCTTGTAGGTCTTGTTAACTCAGGAATTATGGAGTTATCACAAACAGTGAGTGTAATCATTGGTTCAAACGTAGGTACTACATTTACAGCGTGGATATTGAGTCTAACAGGCTTAAATAGTGCAGCAGGTATGGTTTTCAAATTTTTAAAACCAGAAAACTTTACACCTTTACTTGCTCTTATCGGTATAATTCTGATTATGGGTTCACGTACAAACAGACGTAAAAATGTTGGTGCAATCCTTATGGGATTTGCTATTCTTATGTTTGGCATGGTTGTAATGGCTGATTCAATGAAACCTTTAGCTGAGTTACCACAATTTGGTCAAGCCATGTTAATGTTCCATAACCCATTACTAGGATTCTTGGTTGGTATGATTGTTACCATGATAGTTCAATCTTCTTCAGCATCTATTGGTATATTACAGGCTTTAACTATTACCGCAAGTGTACCTGTTGGTGTTGCTATCCCGATTATTTTAGGTCAAAATTTAGGTACTTGTATTTCCGCAATCCTTTCTGCAATCGGTGTAAGTACTAATGCAAGACGTGTTGCAGGAGTTCACGTAATATATAATATTCTTAGTGTAGGTACATTCTTGCCAATATTCATTATTTGGTCAAAACTATTCCCAACAGAATTTTTATCACAAAATATTAACCCTGCAAGTATTGCAGTTATTCATACCGTATATAACATTATTACAGCAGTTATGTTCTTCCCATTTGCTAAATTTATTGAAAAATTAGCAATCAGATTTATACCTGAAAAGAAAGATGAACATAAAGTATTTTTGGACGAAAGACTTATGCTTTCACCAAACTTAGCTATTGCAGAAGCTCATAACAAAGCTATTAAAATGGCTTCTAAAGTAGAAAAGAATATTATTTATGCGACTAAATTACTTAAACGTTTTGAACCTAAAAAAGCAGAAGTTGTTAGTTTGAATGAAGAAAAAATTGATTTATATGAAGATAAACTGGAAGGTTTCTTGATCAAAGTATCAGGAAGAGATTTAGAAGAAGATTTAAGTGCTTCTATTGGTCGTTTATTATTGAATATTAGTGACTTTGAGAGAATCGGCGACCACGCTGCAAGTATTTTAAAAATTGCAGAAAGAATGAATGAGAAGAAATTAAGATTTTCTGATTCTGCCGTACAGGATATTAGAGTAATTGTATATGCAGTTCTTGATGTTTTAAAACTTGCAATGACCGCTTATCAAAACTCTGATGAAATTATGGCACTAGACGTTGAACCACTTGAACAAGTTGTTGACCGACTAATAAGAAAATCTAAAAAACGTCATATCAAACGTCTACAAGACGGTATTTGTACTATAGAACTTGATTTAATGGTATCTGATTTATTTAATGATTTAGAACGTATTTCAGACCATTGCTCAAATATTGCTACATCGATTCTTCAGATGAAAGATCCATCTTTAGATAAGCACGAACTTATCAATAGAATGCGTTCAATGGAAAATGTTGAATTTAGCAAGAAATACGATGAATACAAGGCTAAATACCCACTTGTAGATATGAAATAGAAGTCTATTGTAAATGTTGAACAAGATTTAAAACTTTACATTTGAAAGTTTCATAATCATCATTGTTGGTAATCACGTAATCCCAATCATTGATGTCATCTAAACCTGTTTCAGTGATATCATCTTCACCAATAAGGTTTCCTCTTGATGCCCGTACCTCACGATTAGCCTCTATTCTTATAGAGATTGCTCCTGCAGATTTAAACACTTCATATTCATGAGGAACTCTGACATCAGTTACCATAATATTTCCATCAGACTCTATTATTTTGTTTAACCAGTAATCAGGAGACTGGCTTCTTCCCCAATTTCCTAACTCTATTAAACCCGCTCTGTATTGTGATTTGTTTTGTTCAATTTCTTCATAAGTAAGATTATGTTTTTTACCATATTCAAATTTGATAATATCTCCCATTGCACAACGATGATAATCAGGCATTTCAGCCAACAAAATCTTTGCTGCTGTATCTTTGCCGGAATATTGTTTACCTGAAAATATTATAATTTTATCTGCCATATACAATCCTCATTTTTATTATATTAGCATGCTATGAAAAATTTGGCATGAGATAAAGAAAATAATTGTAATAATAATTTTCTCTATTATTTATATTCACCAATCGGTTAAAAATTTTATGTAGAGTCAGGTTATAGTTTTTTTCATTGAAGTCCATAGAATAGAAATGTAACAAACGAGTTATGCAAAAACTTAAAAAGGAGAAATTATGAAAAAAACATTATTAGCTACAACATTATTGATTGCATTATCTGCATCAACATTATCAGCCAATGCATTTTCTTGGAGCAGTTTAAACCCTGCAAACTGGGGAACATGTCCTAAATGCGAAAGAACAGCGTCTTGTAAATGCAAGAAACAAAAATGTACACCATCTTGCGAAAAGAAAGAAAGAGTTTGTCCTGTTGAACAAAAAGCATCTTGTCCTTGCCAAACAACACCTAAATGCAATTCTTGCGGTCAATCTGCACCTTGCGATGCTTGTGATAAACTACAACAACAAACAGAAAGAAGATAACACTTTAACTTTTTCTATATTATCGACGACTGTCCTATCGGGCAGCCGTTTTTTATTTGAAACAAAGGTTAGATTATGGTAATATTATTACTGTAATAAATGACAAAAGGATGAGAAATATGGGTTATAAAATTTTATCAAAAAAAGAATTGTGTCCTAATCAGTATGAAATAACTATTGATGCTCCTTACGTTGTAAGAAACGCAAGAGCAGGTCAATTTATTATTTTCAGAGCTGAAGAAAACGGGGAAAGAGTTCCTCTAACTATTGCTGATGTTAATAAAGAAAAAGGTGAATTAACATTAGTATTTATGGCAGTAGGTTATTCTACAAAGAAATTAGCAGCATTAAATGTTGGTGACGAACTTGTTGACCTTGTTGGTCCATTAGGAAAACCAACCCATATAGAAAACTATGGTACTGCAGTATGTATTGCCGGAGGTTATGGAGCAGCACCTTGCTATTTAATTGCTAAAGCTCTTAAAGATGCAGGCAATAAAGTTTACATGATTATGGGTGCAAGAACAAAAGACCTTATCTTCTGGCAAGACAAAATGAAAGATGCTTGCACTGAATTATACATTACAACAGATGACGGTTCTTTAGGTATTAAAGGATTTGGTACTACCGTTATGAAAGAAATTATGGACAGAGAAAAGGTTGATTATGCTATTGCAGTAGGTCCTATGCCTATGATGAGAGCAGTTGCAGAACTAACAAGAGGAACAGGAATAAAAACAGAAGCATCCATGAACCCAATTATGGTTGATGGCACAGGAATGTGTGGTGCTTGTCGTTTAACCGTTGGCGGAGAAACAAAGTTCGCATGCGTTGACGGACCTGATTTTGATGCTCATAAAATTGATTTTGATGAAGTTATCAATAGAACAAGAATCTACAAAGATGAAGAGAAAAAACGCAGTGAAAATTGCAATCTTTTAAAAGCAGGTTCTTAGTCTGAAATACAATAATAACTAACAAAAAGCCCGATATAAATCGGGCTTTTTGTATTAAAATATGTAACAATATCTATAACATGACAAAATAAAACACAAATTTTTGAATTTCGTTGTTTTAAAGAGAGAGTAGGAAATTTGTGTCACAATGGAAAACAGTACTGATATAAAAAAAGACCAAATATTCAAGAACATTAGGTTCTATTATATGCCCGTTCCGTTCGGGCTTCCTATGTATGATCCGTATAATACAGGACCAATGTCAGAGCCTATTCTATCTCCTGTAGGCCCGCCTATTGCTCCGAGAAGAAATCCATATTATCCAAAA
This sequence comes from Candidatus Gastranaerophilales bacterium, assembly GCA_023665105.1. GTDB lineage: Bacteria > Cyanobacteriota > Vampirovibrionia > Gastranaerophilales > Gastranaerophilaceae > UBA2883. The sequence continues at coordinate 30,140 of JAMPEO010000003.1, forward strand.
CCTACAAATCCGTTTATAAATCCATATTCAACCCAAATGCGGACAGCAATGCGTTCTGCATATCTCCCGCCTGCACCATCTTATGGTATGGGAGGGATGGGATGCCCTCCGCCACGTGGGGGAATGCCGCCTATGGGACCGCCTCCAATGGGACCAATGGGAGGACCACCAATGGGTCCAAGAGCCTTTTAAATATCTAAGTATTAAAAAATAATTAAGTTTAATCAAATTAGCCTCATTTATATTATGATTAATATAGGAGACTATTATGCAATACAAAGATTATTATGAAATATTAGGTGTAAAACGTGAAGCAACTGCAGCAGAAATCAAATCTGCATACAGAAAGCTTGCACGTAAATATCATCCGGATGTAAATAAAACTCAAGAAGCAGAAACAAAGTTCAAAGATATTAATGAAGCTTATGAAGTGCTTGGTGACGAAGCAAAGCGCCAACGTTATGACAGCTTAGGCTCAAACTGGCAAGGTGGTTCCGAATACACTCCACCACCTGGTTTTGAAAATTTTGGTTTCAATTTCAATCAAGGCGGAGCACAAAGCTTCAACTTTAATCAAGGTGCCGGTGGATTTTCTGACTTCTTCAGTTCATTATTCGGTGATTTTATGGCAGGCGGTCAAGCCGGAGCAAGTCAAGGTTTTGGAGGCTTTGATTTTAATCAAGGAAGAACAAATTCCAGAGCACAATCCCAACGTCCACCAAAATCTGAAAAACTTGATATTACAAAAAACTTAGATATTACTGCAAAAGAACTGTTTGACAATAAACCAATAACCGTAAAATTCTCTGATTTAGAAAAATGTACTCAATGTCCGCCAAATGGTTTTTGTTCGCACTGCGGCGGCACAGGATTTGTTAACAATTCGAGTTCCGCAAAAATAAAGATTCCTAATAACGCCACAGAAGGTCAAAAAATAAAATTAAAAGGCAAAGGAAGAACTGACTCATACGGTCGCCGTGGTGACATGTATTTAGTTATCCATATCAAAGATAAAGAATATCAAATCGATGGAACAACCTTAACTAAAGAAGTCGAAATTACACCAACAGAAGCTGTACTCGGTGGTCAAAAAGAAATCAACACCTTGCACGGTAAAATAAACATCAAGATTCCTGAACGTGTTTCATCAGGTCAGGCATTACGTTTAAAAGAGCTTGGACTACCTGACAAAAACGGTAAATACGGTGATTTAAAAGTTAAAATGAAAATAGTTATTCCAAAAGATTTAACAGATAAGGAAATCGAACTATATAAAAAATTATCCGAATTAAGAAAATAATTTAAAATAACAAAAAAAAAGCCTTTCGCAAGGAAGGCTAAAATTTTAATTAGGAAGGGAATTAGGGTATATAGGTTAAAATAAATTTTATATCGTTTTGTGTATCGTTATCGCTTACATATATATAAAGTATATACAAAATGTCCAATTTCAAGCACTGTTATTTTTGTTACAAAACTTAATAAAACTCTAAAAAGTCTTTCTTTTTTGAACGGTGCTACACGAAAGATTCCCCAATTTATCACATCCTACTGGTATATGAAATTTCTAATAACCATGTTATATTTTTCTTCATTCAGATGTAAAATTATCTTTGTTATGAAACCTTTAAAACCATTCGATATTAGCTTTTTTAAAATATTCTTAGTAGTAATCTGTTTGTTTGGGACTTTAGTACATCCTCAACCCGCAAAAACACAAACTGATAGTTTTACTATAGATTTATCAATCATTGGAGACTGTTTATTGGCGACAGAAGAGGGTAAAGATTCCAATTATTCTTTTAGTTGGTACGCAAAAAACAGGCATCCGGAATATTTCTTTCAAAAAGTATCTTCTATATTTCAAAACGATGATTTTACCATTGCCAATTTAGAGAACGTGTTAACAGATAGACCTTTAAAAAATAGAGATAAAGGAGAGGGTGCCTTTTGCTTTAAAGCACCATCAAAGAATACCGACATACTAAATAAAGGATATATCGATATAGTTTCAATAACTAATAATCATACTTATGACTACGGCAAAGAAGGTTATTTGGATACTATACAAGCCCTTAATAATGCAAAAATATTATGGGGTAGTGAAAATAAAACCATTTATTTAAACAAAAATGGTTATACTATTGCTTTTATCCCTGCAAGCTTATATAACAGTTATCAAACCAGGAAAATAATTGATAATATAAAAATAGCATCTTCAAAGTCTGATTATCAAATTGTTTATTTTCACGGCGGGAAAGAAGGTATTTATGAACCGGAAACATGGAAAATAAATGCATGCCATAAGTTAGTTGATGCTGGTGCAGATTTAGTTATAGGTAATCATCCCCACAGATTACAACCGCTAGAAATCTATAAGAATGTAAATATAATATATTCTCTCGGTAATTTTTGCTTTGGTGGCAATAACCACATGGTTAGTAATAGAACGATTATTTACAAAACTATATTAAAGATAAAAGATGGCAAGTTGGTACAAGAAGAAACATGTTTAATTCCTTGTTATGTACAAGATGATTCTAAATATCAGAATAACTGGCAGCCTGATATAATAAAAAATGAAGAAGAAAGAAAACTTGTTATTGATTTCTTATTTGGAAAAACATGTTTACCACATGCTAAAACAGGTAATTCAAACAGTATTAACATAAACAATTACCTAAAAAACAGGGATAATATTCAGATTGACGAAGAATCCGGATATATATTGAAACATTACCCATTTAACACTTAATGCTTGATTTAATAAAGCTGAGCATTACTAAGTCACTGTTAGACAGTGCCTGACCTACTTTTTAAAACGTTAAAAAGCAAGGTTACAACCCTGAAAAAGCTTACTATAACAGAAAAAGAGCCTCATAATGAAGCTCTTTCAATAAATGGGGCGCCAGATGGGATTCGAACCCATGCATATCGGAACCACAATCCGAGGTCTTAACCACTTGACGACAGGCGCCAT
>JAMPEO010000040.1 GCA_023665105.1 Candidatus Gastranaerophilales bacterium
AATATTTTAATCTTCGGATTTAATAAATAGCAAAAATTTATTTTAGAAATATTATATAAATATGAATATTCATAAAATCAATCAATCTTTTTTGGGGACAAAGATAAACACAATATATTTTAATGACTTACACGGTCAGACTAAATATATTGATTCGTTTAATGATGAAAGAGACTCGTTTTATAAAGAGAAAAAAGAAGATATAAATCTCACGCTTTGCGGCGGTGATATGTTTTTAGATAAAAATAAGAATAATGAAACAGTTGCAAAACGTTTAGCACCAATAACAGATGCTCTTTGTGCAGGAAACCACGATATAGAATCCGGCAACTACTTCAACAACCTTATAGAAAAATATAATATGAAAGGTAAATGGTTGGCAGCTAATATGAAATTTACACAACCAACACCGCTTAAAGATAACATTTTTAAAAGTACCGTATTAAATAAAGGGAAAGAGAAAATAGGCGTAATTGGGATATCACCATTAGATTTTAATAATATTGCATTTATGAATAATAATGCAAACTTTATGGAAGTAGAAAGTTTTGACAAAACTATATCTATAGTAAGAGAAGAAGTCAAAAAACTTGAAGATGCAAATATCAATAAAATATTTTTATTAGCACATACCGGTGATAAAGGCAAAATGGTGAAGAATACTACAACTCATTAGCTAAAATAGGCGGAATAGACGTTATTATAGGCGGACACGATCATAGAGAAATTGATAAATGGAAAACATCTGAAAGAGGAGAACCGGTAAGGATTGTTTCAACCGGTAGAAATGATAAGCATGAATTTGGTGAAAACCTTGATTATATGGGCGAATTAGAACTTGATTTTGATGATAATGGAGTTTTAATAGAAAAGAATTGTAAAAACAAAATTATAAAACTAAAAGAAACAATTCCTGTTCACAGAAAAGAAGATGCGATTTATATACTTTCTGCTCCTGCTGTAGAAGGAGATGCTTTACAAGGTCATTCTGAAACAGGAAACATAGTTGCTGATTCAAATCTCTGGTATGTAAATAAACATACAAAAGGCAAAAAAGCTGATTTTGCATTTGTTAATGCAGGCACTCTCAGAGGTGAATTCAACGATATTTATGTAAACGCAAGTGACGTACAAAGTATTGTTCCATTCACATCATCAACTCTTATAAAAACCGATTTGTCCAAGAAACAGATTATAGATTCACTTAATTGGTCTGCCAAATCAACAAGTTTTAAAAAAGTAGTTCCGGGTATGATGCAAGTCGCTAATATGGAATATACTGTAAATCCTGATTTGACTGTTAGTGATGTACATATATTAGATGATAAAGGTAATATTAAATATAATTTGGATGATTATGAAGATGATAAAACATTCACCGCAGTATATGATCTTTTCTTAGCAACCGGTCCTGTTGGTTTAACTGAGCTTAAAAAAGATTGTAATGATAAAAATAGCGTAGAAAACTTTGATGCATCAAGGCAAGACGCTTTAACAGAATATTTACAAGAAAACTCTAAGATAAAAGAATATCATAAAGAGCGAATACATAAAAAATAAAATAAGGGGCTTTTCACCCCTTATCAAAGTATTATTTTGACATAATATGCTTTTTAGCACAGTTTAACATCGCACTTACAAGCTCAGAATTAGAATAAACATTCATACCATTGTGTTCAAGAACTTGTCTAAATCTATTTTCCCAAATATTAAAGATTTCTTCTTGCTCCATACCAATAACCTCACCGATTGTTTTAAGTTCTTTATAATCAATAGGAACAGGTAATGCACCACGCAGAATATCAACTACATCAAGTCTTTTATTTCTGGGAAACGCCTTAAGAAAATCTACTATTTTCATTTTTTTATTTTTTATAGAATTCTTTATTTGTAAAATAGTATCATCAATCAGAATCGGTTCTTGCGGAATACGATATTCTTCAAATACCTCCGGTTCAACCTCCATAACTGTAGCAATACGTTCTAAAGTTGTACCACGTGTCGAAAACGGAATTGTATTATCTATCAAATTATAAACATAAGAGAGTGTAACACCTATCATTTGAGCAAAATCTTTCTTATGCAAATTGTTCTTATCTAAAAATTCTGATAATTTTTTCGAACTTTTTGTACTTATTTTTTCTTTCATAAGATTACCCTTTCTTTCAGTCAGTTATAAACATTATTTGCATTACATAATATTTTTGTAATCGTTAATAAGATAATCAAGATGGTAATATTTATTTGGTTTAAAATTCGGGAAAAAATAAGTATAAAGAGTAGAGATATTATTTATAATAGTCACAATTTTGTGTTATTATATAGTAATATCAGAGAGCAATTTGCAAGGGGGCAGATATGAATATCTTATTACTAAAACAAATCGGATTATTTAGCGTTTTAATAGGCTTAATCATTGGTGCAATAACACCTATTCCTATAATAGGACCGTTTGTTTTTACAATGTATTTCTTAGCATTATCTGCCGGTATAATAATATATCTCAAAAAAAATAATATATTGGGTGATATTACAGTAAAAGAGGGTGGAATTATAGGTGCCGTTATCGGATTCACTTCATTCATAGCTTTAGCTTGTGTATTTATACCTATATCAGCATTATGCGGTTTTATATTCCACGATTTTTTAGGCAGATTTATTGCTGATTGCTTCACCGGCGGATTAACATTTGTATTGTTAATATTTTTATTATTCTTATTCGCATTGTTATGTGCGTTAATGAATGGTTTTACAGGTGCTGTAACAGCTTATGTTTATGAAGTACTCGCAGAATTACAAAAAGAAGAAAATAATACACCGGAAAGAAATAACTTTAATATAAAGTAAGGGTAATCGAAGAATTGTCACCCTGAATTTATTTCAGGGTCCAATATCAAAAAAACAAGATTCTGAAACAAGTTCAGAATGACAGGAAATAGAGGTTTTAATTATGGCTTTTGAATCAAAAATAAGAACAATAGAATGGGTAGACAACGTTTCAAGAATGGTTGACCAAACAAAAGTACCTTATGAATACGTGACTATTGATATAACAACAGGTCAAGATATGTTTGATGCTATTCAAACAATGATTGTACGAGGAGCACCTGCGATAGGGATAGCAGGAGCACACGGTGTTGTATTATACGCTCAAGAACTTCAAAAAGAAAACCTTTCTCGAGAAGAATTTGTAACACAGCTTATAGAAAAAGCCAAATATTTAAGAACATCTAGACCAACTGCCGTAAATCTAATGTGGGCTGTCGATAAACAAATTGAAGTTATTAAAAACTCAAAATCCAATATATCAGGTATCGTGGAAGAACTTAAACAAAACGGTATAAAGATGGAAAACGATGATATATCTATCAATAAAAGGATTGGAGATAACGGAGCAGAGGTTGTTCCAAGAGGTGCAACTATTCTCACACACTGTAATGCCGGAGCACTTGCAACAGTAGGTTATGGAACTGCATTGGGTGTAGTTCGTTCAGCTTTTGCAAAAGATAATACTATTCAAGTGTTTTCTGACGAAACAAGACCTCGTCAGCAAGGTTCAAGAATAACAACATTTGAACTTAAAATGGACGGCATACCTGTAACAATGATTACAGATGGAATGTGCTCATATTTTATGAAAAAAGGTATGATAGATATGGTCGTAGTCGGAGCTGACAGAATTGCTGCAAACGGCGATACTGCAAACAAAATAGGAACTTATACAGTTGCTATAGCTGCAAAATATCATAACATTCCGTTCTATATAGCAGCACCATTATCAACAATAGATACTTCTATTAAAACAGGGGATGAGATTCCTATTGAAGAACGTTCACATGAAGAAGTTACACATATAAACGGTAAACGTGTCTGTGCAGAAGGAATAAACGTAATAAATCCTGGATTTGATGTAACTCCACACGAACTTATCACAGGTATTATTACAGAAGTTGGAATACTTAAACCTGATTACGAAACATCTATTAGAAATGCGTTCTTAAAAAAATAAAAAAAGCCTCTCAAGGAGAGAGGAATGAGCGATGAGGATTATGTTTATATAATAAACTAATACATAGATGTTACATTAACAGAAAGCAGTAGGAATAATTAGCATAAAGAACTATTTTTAGGATAAAATATTTGTATGATTAAAGACTTTGAAATTGGAAAAATAAAACTTTTAGATAAATACATCCTTAAACAAGTTATTGAGATGTTTATAATGGGTGTGTTAGTATTTACATCTATTATATTTGCATCTGATACCTTTATGACTTTAATCAAACAAATAGCCAAATACGGTATCCCATTCAAAGTTGCACTAATTCTTGTAATTTTGAGTTTACCATCAATATTTGTAATGACAATCCCAATGGGAGTGTTGTTATCTACTGTAATGACACTTAATAAACTCAGTCTTGCATCAGAGCTTACTGTAATGCGTGCCTGCGGAATAGGTTTCAACCGTATCGCAAAACCTGTGTTTGTGTTTGCTGCTGTAATGTGTCTTGCAAGTTTCTTTATAAATGAAACAATCGTACCTGTTATGACAAAACAGTCTAAAGATTTAGCGTTATGGGCATTTTGTCAAAAAAATATACCGGAAGGCAAACACGACTTCACTTTTCAAGAAATTAACGATGATAGAACGCTCAAACGGTTATTCTATGTTGAATCGTGTGAAGATAAACAATTCCATAATGTTACAGTTTTAGACATGTCAAAGAAAGATACTATTCACGTATTACAAGCACAATCAGGCGGTTCTTCACCAAAGGGATGGATATTCAATAACGGTATTGTTTATACTATTGCCGATAAAGGTAAAGTACTAAACTCAACATACTTTGGAAAAACAGTTGCACAATTTGGTGTAAACCTAAAAAAAGAACTTAAACGGAATGTTGCAAATGAACACAATTTTCTACAGCTTTGTATATTTATAGCTAAAAACAAGACCTTAGAATACAGACAAACTCTGATTATTGACTTATTTGATAAGCTTGCATTACCGCTAACAACTATAGTGCTTGTACTTATAGGTGTTCCTCTTGCAATTACTCCGCCAAGAGTAAGATATAATAGAGGTTTCTTGTTTAGTATTTTAATTATATTTGCTTACTATTTGATAAGAGCACTCTCTTTATCATTTGGGGAAGCAGGAACACTTCATCCATTCCTTGCAGCATTTTTACCTAATATAATACTAACCATTGCAGGAACTTATCTATATTATAGAAAAGTATTTACTATTACGTAATATTATGAGAATAGTTTAAATGTTCTTTCTACGTTTTCTTTTGCTACACTTTTAAGAGTTTCGATTTCTTGTTTGATAGCATTTCTTTCTGTATCTAACGCAGCTAAATCTGTATCATATTTTCTGTCTTTTAAATCTATACGTTTCATATCAGCTTCATATTGAGCTTCAGCTTTTCTTAAGAAAGTTTCATCATTAACTTCTTCAAGATTTACGTTTACAGCGATAGAAGTATCTTTAAAGTTCTTTTCGTTTTCATTGAAGTATTGAATCATAACAAAACCGCCATCAACGATATTACTCAACCAAGTTGGGTCATTCAATAATTCTTCAGAAACAACAATAAAGTTATCGTGTTCATCATAGCTTTCGCCAGGATTTAAACCTGCACTAAAATCAGATTTTGGTTCAGCTTCAACACTGTATGCAGTAACGAATTGTTGTAATGCATCATCCCAGTTTGTTTCAGCTTTTATTTCAGGGATAGAATCCATTTTGTTCATTTGAGCCCAGATATTGATATAATATTTTGTTAAATCAAGATCAGTAAATGTTATTTCTGATTGAGTTCTAACGAAAAATTCAGGAACACCTGCTGTATAATTGCCAAGTTGTGGTTCATCACCATAAAAAGACGGTTCTGCTGCTTCCCATTGTGCTTTAGCATTATCATAAGCTTCAGTATTAATAACACGAGTTTCGTTCATTGTTTCTTGGAAATCACTAATTGAATTTATCAACACTTGTTTATTAGCAGTTTTTGTTGTTGAATCCATACTATTATACAAATCTATAGCCGCATAAATATCAATAGCCCATTGTTTTAAACCTTTACCAGTATGAGTATTTGTATCCCATTTACTTAAAAGTTTTTCAAAATCGCTGGCAGTATCAAGATTAGTAGGATAAGTTTCACCGTCAGTATTAGCAGTATACAATGGTTTACCATAATTTGTTTCATTTAATTTTTTAGAAAGGTCATTAAATGTTGCACAAGAAGTATCATTATTACCAATATTTGATGCAAAATTTCCAACTGCAACATTATCACCCAATGTAGTCGTATATGTTCTAGTACCACTATACCATTCTTTTGTCATATGATATAAGTAAGCATCATTCTTATCTTCAACATATCCGTTACAATAATCGATTAAACCTGCAAGAACATGTTTATAACAAGAAAAAGTTCCGTTTTTAGCGGCGGTGAAGCAACCAACACTTGCTGTTTCAAAAGTATCACCTAAACGTTCTCCAAAAAATTCAAAATCTTCTTGTCTTGGTTGAGCAGCCTGCCATGCAGGATATTCAATTTCATATCTGGTTTTATTTGTTACCCAAGTTGCATGAGCTGCATCAAACTCGCTAACTTTAACATCATATTCATCATTATGTTCGTGATATGTTCTTGTAAAGCTTGTAACTAATCCTAATTCTTCCAAGAAAGCACCAAGATCATCAGTATTGTTATATGCATTATACATATTTTGAGGAACAATCACCTTGTTATCTTTCATTGTTTTTACACAATATTGTTCAGGTAACGCACCCGGTTCAAACATCTTTGCAACTGTTAATTGAGTTGAAGTTACTGAACCGTCTGTATCTAACACTCTAGCACCGATTGTATGAGCAGTTAAAGACATCAAGTAGTTTTCGTAAACTCTTTTAGAATCATTCGCCATATGCAATTTTTCAGCTTCAAGTTTTGCAGCCTTGTATTCAATCTGGTGCATTCTTGAAGTCAAATTTAGCAATCTTGCTTGTGATGACGATAAACCCATCGGTCTTTCCCTGTTTTTATAGTTTCCCTAGTCGTATTTACGGCTAAATCCACATGTTTCTTTAATTTCACGGAAATATTTATCAAAATTTTGTTACAAAAATTTACAATAAATATTTAGTAGATTATAGAGGCATTCTAAATTCATTTCAGCATCTATTCCTTGAACGTTCAGACATAGACACTGAAATCCTCTTGGATTGTTCGGCTGGTCGCAGAATCGTGGTTCTGCTCCACGTTACGGGCTAGGCTTCGCCGTCGCCCTACCGAAAATCCGCAATTCAGGGTGACATCTATATTATAATTTCCATTGTACGCAGTACAACACAGTCCTCCAAAAATACGCAAATCAGCAATAGAAAAAACTACAATGCGTTTGCCACAACTTTCAAATTCACATCATCAATCTTTGACAACGCAAGCTGTTTATATTCATCTTTTAACAGATTTTGAGCCTTAAGAAGTTCCATTACTTTAATAATAACAGTCTGGTTATCACCGCTCAACAATGAAACTAAACTATCTTCATCCCTGATTATATCAAGCACAAAGAATATAAAATCACTCTCTTCAAATAATTCTTCATATAAGAAAGAAGTCATTGGATACAAATTAGCATTATTCAACAAATTCTTGATATCATTCACTTCATTCTTAGTATTTTTATCTTCGTCAAACAAATACTCTTCGTTCTCAGTTATCATATTAAACTTCTCTTTAGCAAGGAACAATGCAACAGCACTTGCACCTGACGGAGAAGATTTTAATAATCTTTCTACAAACTCATAAAACCTAAAATCTATAATCTGTGAAACAGGTATCAATTCAACCAACCCATTCACAATATAACAAAATGTCAAAATAGCATCATCGTTATATTCTGTCTGTAACAAATCAGGTAACGGAACAAGATAAGGAATATCTTCAGCAATATTTTCTGACATTTTAGATTTTTTCATTACATCAAACAAATATTTAAGTGCATCCTTATCCTGATATGCAACAAGAAAATTAACAGCTTTCATCTGTTCAAAATCATCATCAGATGATAATTTGCTGATAGCTTCTTCATAAACATCCCTGTTTCCAAGTTTAGCCAAAGCTCTTGCACAGTTTTCTGATAAAGAAGTATCATCACTAAATGCATACTCTTTTAAAAGCTGTAACGCTCTATCATCTTCTTTATAGGCAAAAAATCCTGCAGAATAAATCTTTGCATCATCACTGCCGGATTTAAACCTTTCAAGCATTATATCTGTAACCTCATCATCACCATAGAGTGAAAGCGTTGAAGTTATAAAATCCTCATAATACGGAGAATATATATCTAAAAACTCTAAAAGGTTCTTATAGTTATCCTTATTACAAGCTTTTTCAAGACGTTGAGCAACGTTTGATTTCACGAAATCAAACAAGAAATCATCTTTAGAAACAAGTTCTTCAAACAACTCCACATCAGCATTATTTATAATCTGTGAAGCAATAGGTTCATATTCTTTCGGGTTCTTCCCGGTAAGTTGTTTAATCTTATCCATAATAAAAACTAATCTAAGTAAAATACTGTAACTACTTTATGACCTTCTTCAGCGTATTCAACAGCTGTATGTAGGGTCTTAGATGTATGAGATAAGAAACAAATCAACTGATTACAATCATCAATGATTTCACGGTTACAAACTCTTGAAGCATCTGCAAGAGTCATCATAGCTCTGTCCGCATGTTCAATAATATTAGGAACTCCAATCAACTGATTTTGGACATCACTAGGCTGTTGTCCGATTGTTTGAGGAAGAATAACCTTTAACTTATCAGGGTTAGACTTCATAGCACCACGAATGGCAGCAGCATTTGTTCCGTAAGAACCACCTGATGTAATAATTGTATTGCCTTGCATAACTAGTGCAGTAGTCAAAGTTTCAATCATCTGTTGATGAGTAATAGCAAGGTTACGAGAACCAATGATAGCTATTCTTTTTGCAGACTGTTTAATAGTAGCCAATTCCATAGATAGTTCATCAACAGTATCAGGACCATCCTGAACCGCAATAGGTTTATCATCAAACGGAACCATTATTGAACTTTGTAAATTATCATCACCATCTGCCATGTTATTTATATCTATCATTCCTTCACCTTCTAATTGCATTATATTAACTTTTCGTGTATGGTGTTAATAATATCACAAAAAACAGATTTTGGGAATAGGGAATGGAAAATATTTTAGCAAGCCTCAACAAAGAACAGTTGAGTGCAGTAAAAACAACTAAAGGTTCTTTGTTAATCCTTGCAGGTGCAGGCAGCGGAAAAACTAAGGTTCTAACATCACGTATCGCATACATGGTAAAAAACAATATCAGTCCACGAGAAATTCTTGCCGTGACATTTACCAACAAAGCCGCTAAAGAAATGAAAGAAAGACTTTCTGGTATCTTAGGCGAAGATATTGTAAAGTATATGTGGGTCGGAACTTTTCACAGTATCTGCGGACGAATACTTAGACAAGATATAGACAAATATATTTTCCAATCTGGCAAGAAGCTTGATAAAAACTTTACTATATATGATGAACAAGATTCTTTAGCAGTAATAAAACAAGCTATTAAAAAACTTAATCTTGATGAAAAAATGTATCAGCCAAAACTGGTAAAAGCTGTAATCTCTAATGCAAAAAACAAAATGCAGGATGCTTACACATTTGCAACATACGCACGAGATTTCAAGAGCCAAAGAATATCACAAATCTATGATGACTATGAATCTGTTCTAAACAACAACAATGCCATAGATTTTGATGATATGTTAATGTTATGCGTTAAGCTATTAGAACAAAATCCTGAAGTCAGAGAAAAGTATTACAACAGATTTCAGCATATACTTGTTGACGAGTTTCAAGACACAAACCAAGCTCAATACAACCTTGTTAAAGCACTTTATACAAACAATCTTGAAACTATTCCTGAATCTCGCTCACTATGTGTTGTAGGAGATGTAGACCAATCTATCTACAGTTGGCGTGGTGCGGATTTCAAAATCATTCTCAACTTCCAGCATGATTTTAAAGATTGCAAACTAATAAAATTGGAGCAAAACTATCGTTCTACAGGAAGTATACTTAACGCTGCAAACTCAATCATAGAAAACAATGAACAACGTGTAGACAAAGTATTATATTCTAACAAAGGTGATGGCGAAAAAATCACTTATTACGAAGCAGACGATGATGCTGATGAAGCAAACTTTATTGCTTCAACAATCAAAAGCACCTCTGCAAATTACAATAAATTCGCAATCCTCTACAGAACAAACGCTCAATCGCGTTCACTTGAAGAAGCTTGTATCTCACACGGAATACCATACAAAATCTACGGCGGATTAAAGTTTTATGACAGAAAAGAAATTAAAGATGCTATTGCATATTTAAAACTAATCCACAATTTTAACGATTCTCAAAGTTTAAAACGTATAATTAATGTTCCAAAACGTTCAATAGGTGATACAACTATAAAGCACTTACAAGATTATGCTGACGCAAACGACATGAGCCTATACCAAGCAATCATGGATATTGATAACATTGATACAATTCAAAACAGAACAAAAACAAGATTAACAGAATTTATTAAACTAATCCATAATTTCAAAGAGGTTCAAACAAGATATCCATTACACGAATACATTAGTTTAATACTTGAAAAAAGTGGATATTTAAATGAACTGAAATCAGAAAACACACCAGAAGATGAAGCAAGGATTGAAAACTTACAAGAACTTGTAAACGTAGCTAGCGAATTTACTCCTGAAGAACAAGACAATGTCTTGGGCGAATTCCTTGCACAAGTTTCACTAGTTTCAGACCTCGATAATATGGAAGAAATAACGAATAACATAACTCTTATGACACTCCATTCAGCAAAAGGTCTTGAATTTCCAATCGTATTCTTAGCAGGATTAGAAGATGGAATATTCCCCCATTCAAGAACATTCAACTCTCTTACAGAATTGGAAGAAGAACGACGCCTTATGTACGTTGGTGTAACCCGTGCAGAAGATAAACTCTATATGACAAGTGCAAAACGTCGTCAAATGTGGGGTGAATACAAATACTATACTCCAAGCAGATTTATTGATGAAATCCCTCCTGAACTTGTTGAATCCATAGCCTCAACAGGACACTCAACAGGAAGAACATTCCAAAATGCTGTAAGAACTATTC
>JAMPEO010000041.1 GCA_023665105.1 Candidatus Gastranaerophilales bacterium
CAAGAATGAAGGCGTTGGTTATATTGCTAAATAACTAAATTTTATTTGGTTATAAATCTATTTTTGATACATCAACAAGTTCCGTTAATTTGATATTAAGGGCGCCCGCAATCTTATCTAAAGTCTCAATGGTGGGGTTGCTTTTGCCAAGCTCAATTGCGCCGATTGAATTTTTATTTAAATTTGCAAGTTCAGCAAGTTCTTCTTGAGAGATTTTCATCCTCATTCTTAATACTCTTACTTTTATTCCAATCTTTTCATTTAATGTTAGATTTGGCATATAACTATTATACTAGTCTATTGACACATTGTGCGCAACTGAGTATACTGTTATATATACTAGTAAACTAGGTATTTAAGGAGTAATTTATGAAAAATATTGACAAAACAGACAAACAAAGCGCCTTGCAAAAGTTATATAAAGACCTGCAATCAATTTATACTCTGATTGAAATTGAACAGGAAGCCCTGGATTTATGCCGCGAAAACGAAAAAGACTGCTCGCACATTATCACCCTTTCAGATATCATCCTCGATAAGTTCCGCACCACCCTAAAAAACCTCGAAACAATATCTAAATAACCCCCGCCGCCAAAAAACCAAAGCTAAAAATTGTCAAAGATTGTAAGCTTTGCAAACTCCTTTGCAAATACGAGATTTCACAAATTGGGTTCAAGCCCCCTTGAACATGAATTATTGAACATGAATTAAGGTATAAAAAATTTGTCGTTAATGTTCAAACATTGGAACCCTTTGACAAGAAGAATGTAGCACAAAAGAACCTTGCACACAATCTTTGCCTTAATCTTGTTTCTATTATGAAACAGTCCACGCAAGTTTATTATAATATGCGAATGGTTTTAGGGTTAGAATGTGGTTAATTTCATTTTTCAAATATTTATTGTTCAGCAAACACATAAACGGCATTAACAGCAAACTCAAAGTTACAACAAGTTTTAGTTTATCTGGTAAATGCAGCTTCTGGAGGCATTTTTAAGAGTTGTTCATGTTCTATGGTTAAAGTTATACCTAATGAAACATGAAAACAAGTTTAAAGCAGCATGAATAACCTCTGGTGGCAATTTGATGCATAAATTGTAATATTCAAATTTATGATATAATAATATAAGCTATTGTAATAAGAATAAGGCATTTACGGCAGAAGATATTAACATGGGAGAAATATATTAAATGACAGAACTGGAATGGTTTAATATTATAACAGGAATAGCCGGTTTATTTGGTGCTGCAGGTTGGATACCTATTGCTATGGACAAGATGAAGAAGAGAGAACTTAGAGCTTCATTGGTGCATTGTAGATTTTTTGGTAAATTTCGTTTTCCGGTTTTACCTCCTGATTATGCCTCAGAACATTACAATTCTCCAGATATAAAGTTTAATGCATATGAAGGAACCTTGATTGTCCTTGGTTTTAATATTTGTTCAACCAATAAAGATTTTGTAGTAGAGAGTGTAAAAGCAACATTAACCATGGACAAGTCTGAACACGAGGCAATACTAGTTTCTCCTGATGTTATAGTTCCTTATTATTCAACCCAAGATAATACCTTAGAAGCAAGATTATACATTCCTTCACAAATGGATATATCTAAGATGAAAAACATTAGAGCAAATGTTAATACCAGATTATATATGGCTTTGATTTGCAAAGATACAAATGATATCAAATACAGCAATTTTAATAAATTACGGATAGAATTAAAAGACATTGATGGAAAATCATTCGTAATTGATTTAGATAAGGATAAAGTAGATGCATCGTCATTAATTATTGATAGAGACATTTATGATGTAGATTATGCTGCTAAAATTGGCAACAGAAAATTGATTGAAATGATATCAAATTCACCAAACTTTGTACAAGGTATGATGAATTTTAATAACAGCATGGTGGGGAAATCCAACAGTAAAGAGAATGATGAAAAACGAACATAAGCCAAGGTGGAATTATGAATATACAGTTGCTAATTAATCCGTCTGAATTAAGTTGGGGTCATACATTACTTAGTGGGTTTGCTGGTGCAATTATTGGTGGTCTCATTTCTGGTGGTATAACTTTCTGGGCAATGAAAGTCGTAGACAACGAAAACAAAAAGCGTTGGGAACAAGATGGTTTTCAAAAGACAAAATTAGACTTAATACTTTCTGTAATATCTTTGTTGGCTGATATGCAGATACATATTGATACAACCAGAAATTATACACGTATAAAAGATATGCCAAGCAACAATAAGGCTTTTGTAGAAGAATCTGAACAATATAAAGAGTTGTACAATCATATTAGTAAACTTAGTGTATTTTATAAAGACGATAATATATTTGACAATATTGCATTAGAGTTAAGAAAATTAATATATTTATCTAAGGGCATAGAGATAATATTTGAGAACAAAACTTGTGATGTCTATCTTGACTTGTATGGAAAAGGTATTATTTCGTTTTCTTATAACCAACCTTATATCAACTATTATCAATATTTTGAATACAGAAAGGAACAAGAAGCTCTTTTTATAGACAATCAAACCATCTTGAAAGGTTACAAAAATGCTGAAGAGTTTAGTAATTCAATGCAGAATTTATTATGTCTGATGGAAAATTTGTATGGAAAGTTGCTAGAAAAGGTGCCTCAAGATAAATTGTAATGGTACAAATTGGATTACCGTAAGCACTTAAACCCTTTATGTTCATGCTATAATAAATCCAATGAGGTGAAGTATGTTAATAAAGCAGTTGAAAGAGTTGAAAGATAAGTTATGGGCAACGGCAGACCAATTAAGGGCTAATTCCGGTTTGAAAGCTACGGAGTATGCAGAGCCTATTTTGGGTTTGATTTTCCTTAGATTTGCTGATGTTAAGTATTCTCAGTATGAAAAAGAAATAAATGAAGAATACAACAAGCTCAAAGGTTCTCGTATGGAAAGACCTATACATGAAATTGCCATTGAGAAGTGTGGATATTATCTTCCACAAAATGCAAGATATAATGAACTTCTAAACTTGCCGGATAGTGAAAACCTTGCAGAAGCTGTTAAAAATGCAATGATAGCTATTGAAGAATATACAAAAGAGCTTGAAGACACTTTACCTAAAGACATTTATTACAGTGTGAATACTACTGAAAATCCATTGGTATTATCAAACCTCTTGAGAAACTTTAAAGATATTCCGGAAAATGTTGAACTGGATATCTTTGGTGAAATTTACGAATACTTCTTGGGCAAATTTGCACTTGCAGAAGGTCAAGGAGGGGGAGAATTCTTCACTCCTTCAAGCGTTGTTAAATATATGGTTGAAGTATTAAACCCTAAAGAAGGCAAAATTCTTGACCCGGCATGTGGTTCAGGTGGTATGTTTGTGCAAACGGCACACTACATTGAAAAACACAAGAATAAAGGCGAACAGCTTAATTTAAGAGCCTATGGAGTGGAAAAAACGCAACAGACCGTAAGATTAGCAAAAATGAACCTTGTATTAAATAATGTTAGAGGTGAAATAACACATGCTAATTCCTATTACAGCGACCCTTATGACAGCTACGAAAATTTTGACTATGTGATGGCTAACCCTCCATTTAATGTTAATGATGTTGTGTTAGAAAAAGTGAAAGACCAGACCAGATTTAACGAATACGGTATTCCTCAGAATAAATCCAAAGGTAAGAAAAGCGAAGTTAAAGAAACTGTTCCAAATGCAAATTATCTCTGGATTAACTTATTTGCAACATCATTAAAGGAAAAGGGCAGAGCAGCTTTGGTTATGGCTAATTCTGCTTCTGATGCCGGAAACAGTGAATTAGATGTAAGAAAGAAGCTCATTGAAAGTGGGGTTATCAAACAAATGGTAACATTGCCTTCAAATATGTTCTCTTCTGTTACACTTCCTGCTACATTATGGTTCTTTGATAAAGCTAAAGAGCATAAAGATGAAATTCTATTCATTGATGCAAGAAATGTATTCACACAAATTGACAGAGCACACAGAAAATTTTCAGAAGAACAAATTAGAAACCTTGGGATTATTACAAGACTTTACGAGGGTGAAACAGAAGAATTCGACAAGCTGGTTAAAGAATATGAAACTAAACTTGCTAATGCTCCGGAAACCTCTGATGAAGAGGACAATCCACCAAAAAGCTACTGGCAAGAAAATATTGATTGGCTAAAGGAACGATTCCCTGAAGGCAAGTATAGAGATGTCATAGGTTTGTGTAAAGTTGCTAAACTTGAAGGTGAAGACGGAGTTAAAGACCAAGATTATTCCTTAAATCCCGGCAGATATGTTGGAGTAGTTATTGAAGATGATGGAATGACAGAAGAAGAGTTTGAAGAGAAGATATTAGGACTGAACGAAGAATATCAGACGCTATCTAGAGAAGTTTTAGAATTAGAAAATACACTGCACTCTAATATAAAAGAACTGTTTGAGGTGCAATAGTGGAACAAGAAGTATTTTCAATAGGCGATTTATGCTCAAAGGTAACTGATGGTTCTCACTTCTCACCGGAAAATATTCCTGATGGCACATATCCAATGTACTCTGTTAAAGATATGGATTATAATGGCTTCAAAAGATATGATTACAAGACAATAGACAAAGCCATATATGATAAACTGTGCAAATCGGACTGCCGTCCATTGAAGAATGATATTCTGATTGCTAAAGACGGAAGCTATTTAAAACATGTATTCAAGGCAAAAGAAAATTTAGATGCTTGTATCTTATCTTCAATCGCTATTCTAAGACCAAATATGGAGAGGATAGACCCAGATTACTTTGTTTACCTATTAAGAAGTGCTTCAATAAAGAATTCCATGGCAAATTATGTCTCTGGCTCTGCTTTACCAAGAATAATCTTAAAAGCCTTCAAAAAGATGAAGATAAAACTTATAAAAGACCGTTTATATCAAGCTAAAATAGCCTCCATATTATCTGCTTATGATGATTTGATAGAGAAGAATAATCGCAAGATTGAGATTTTGCAAGAAATGGCAGAAGAACTTTATAAAGAATGGTTTGTTCGCTTCCGTTTCCCCGGCTACAAAACAGCCAAATTCACAGACGGCATTCCAGACGGCTGGGAAGTGAAACATCTTGGTAATATTGCAACAATTATAATGGGTCAAAGTCCTTCATCTGAATTCTATAATACCAATAACGAAGGGTTACCATTCCATCAAGGCGTTGGTTCTTATGGAAAGCTATTCTTGAAAGATGTCATATATAGTACAGAAGGAAATAGAATAGCTGAACCTAATAGCATTATATTTAGTGTAAGAGCTCCAGTTGGTCGTATTAATAGGAACTTAAGTAGAATAATCTTAGGAAGAGGTGTAGCAGCCATAAATTCAACAGATAATTATAATGAATTCCTATTGTATTCACTAAAGGACCTTTTTCAAATGGAAGATATTATTGGTGGTGGCACTATTTTTACATCGGCAACTAAGAATGATGTAGAGTCTATCAAAATATTATACCCAGCACAAGATATACTTGAATCTTACAATAATATTGCTAGGAATATAGAAGGGCAACTTCGTTCATTATATCTCGCAACTTGTAATTTAGTAACTCAGCGTGATTTACTTTTACCACGATTGATGTCCGGTAAACTTGAAGTGAAAGTATCATAGGAGAAGATTTATGGCGAATTTCATCTCGGAAGACAACATAGAAAAAGCAGCGATTAAACTATTGGTTGATTGCCATAAATACACACCGATAAATTGCTTCACAAAAGATGCTGAGATGCTACCGGATAACTCTGGAAGAGAGAACAAAAGACAAGTTGTATTGCCACAAGTTTTATTAGAGCAATTAATTGAACTTAATCCCAATATCCCACAAGAAACCATTAAAACCCAATGGCAAGAGTTGTGTCATACTCCTTCAATCTATGACATCATGGAAGTAAATTATAGCAATTATTCAAAGATTAAGAACGGCATTGATGTTACATACCAAAGAGACGGCAAGAAAGAATCTAACAAATTAATTTTGATTGATTTTGATAAGCCGGAAAATAACTCTTTTCATGTTGTATCTCAAATGTGGATTAAAGGCGAAACTTATTTCAGAAGGCCGGATTTGATTATTTTTGTCAATGGCTTACCTTTAGTATTCATTGAATTAAAGAACTCAAATATTCCTGTTAAAAATGCTTATGATAAGAACTTGAAGGACTACTTAAAAGACATTCCGTATTTATTCAATTATAATCAGATTTGCGTATTATCAAATGGTATTGAAACAAGAATGGGCAGCTTTAAAGCCGATTACAACTATTTCTTTGAATGGTTGAAGATAGATGATGAAAATGAGAGTCCGAACAGAAAAGCTATCAGAGAGCATGGTATAAGCCTTGAATATTTTATAGGAGGGTTATGCAAACCAACAAACTTGTTGGATTATATTGAAAACTTTATTTTATACGACAGAAAGACAACCAAGATTATCGCAAAGAATCACCAATTCTTAGGTGTAAATAATGCCTATGATTCATTCCTAAACAGAAAAGAAAAAGATGGAAAACTTGGAGTATTCTGGCACACTCAAGGAAGCGGCAAAAGTTATTCAATGGTTATGTTTGCAAACAAAGTGAGCAGAAAGTGTGCTGGAAACTATACTTTCTTAATTGTTACAGATAGGGTTGATTTAGATAAACAAATATACAAGAACTTCTTAAAGACCGGATTTATTGGTGAGAAAGAAAAAGTAAGACCAAAGAATAGTGAAGAATTAAGAAAAGAACTCACGACAAATAAGAAGATATTATTCACTTTAATACATAAGTTCCGTTACGATAAAGGAAAAGAATATCCGGTATTATCCAAAAGAGATGACATTATTGTAATTGTTGATGAAGCACACAGAACACAGTATAAAGACCTTGCAGAAAATATGAGAAAAGGTCTTCCTAATGCTCAATATATAGCCTTCACAGGCACACCTTTATTGGGTTTAAAAAGATTGACGAACCAATGGTTTGGAGATTATGTTAGTGAGTATAATTTTTCAGATTCTATTGAAGATAACGCAACAGTTCCACTATATTATGTGAAAAGGGTTCCGGAAGTTAGTTTAGAGAATGATTTCTTTAACGATGATTTTATTCAAATATTAGAAGATGAGAACTTAACAGAAGAAGAACAAAAGAGGCTGGAAAACCTTTATGCAAAAGAGTTGGAAGTTATCAAAAGAGATGATAGGCTTGATACTGTTGCAAAATACATTGTAAAACATTTTCCATACAGAGGATTTTGTGGCAAAGGCATGGTTGTTTCTGTTGATAAATTTACAGCAGTCAAAATGTATGATAAAGTTCAACACTATTGGAAGGAAGAAATAAAAGAGCTAAACAGAACAATATCTTGTGAAAAAGATGAAGCTGAAAGAAAGAGGCTCAAAGATATTGTTAATTATATGAATAGCGTTGAAATGGCTGTTGTAATTAGCACAGAAGGAACAGAAGACGAGGAGAAGAAATTCCAAAAAGAAGGACTTTTGATAAAGCCTCATGTTCAAAGACTTAATTTTACTGATGAAAATGGATATGATATAGAGGATAATTTCAAGAACCCTGAACACCCTCTTCAATTAGTCTTTGTGTGTGCAATGTGGTTAACCGGATTTGATGCACCTTCTGTTTCAACTTTATATCTTGATAAACCAATGAAAGGTCATACCCTAATGCAGACAATCGCTCGTGCTAATAGGGTATTTGCAAATAAAGAATGTGGGTTAATCATAGACCATATCAATGTATTTAAGCACCTCAAAAGAGCTTTAGCTGATTATGCGATGAATGATAGTATTGATATGCCGGTAAAAGACATTGAAACCTTGTTTGGAAAATTGAATGAAAGTATTGACATGGCTTGTGCTTTCTGTAAATCTCATAATGCAGAATTAAAGGTTATTGTTGATGAACAAGAGGTATTTAAAAATATTGAAACATTCCAAAGTTATGCTAACACTATAATCGGCAATGATGAAGTTAAGAACGAATTTCAAGTTCTTGCAAATGTGGTTGAAAATATCTATGAATCATTGAAACCGGAAATATTCACTATGGAATTTAAAAAGAAGCCGTATAAAGAAACTATTTTATACTTGAGGGATATTATCAACGGCAAAATAAGACCGGAGAAGATTGAATCGGCACAAGAGAAAATAAATCAACTGTTAGACCAAAGTGTAATGGCTACGGCTGATGCAAGAAAATATATTATTAACGAAGAAGGCAAAGAACTTGATTTATCTATTATTAATATTGATGAATTAAGAACCGAATTTAAACAAGTGAAGAACAAGAATCTTGTAATATCTGACCTTAGAAGGCTGGTAGAAGATAAGTTGGAAATAATGCTAAAGAAGAACAAGACCAGAACAAAATTTGCTGAAAGATTCAAAAGGATTATTGATGAATATAATTCCGGTGGCTCTATGAATGAAGACTTCTATGAAAAGCTTCTTGATTTAATGAATAAAATGAAAGAAGAAGAGACAAGACATGTTAAAGAAGACCTCACAGAAGAAGAATTGGAAATCTTTGATTTGTTGTGTAAGGAATCTTTAACTAAAGAAGAAGAAAAGAGAGTTAAACTCGCAGCTCGGAGTCTTTACAATACATTCCTTGAAAACAAGAAAGAGTTATTTGTAATTGATTGGCAAAATGACCCAACACCAAGAGAGAAAGTAAAAAGTAAAATCATATCTGTATTGAATGAATATCTTCCGGACAGCTATGACAGGATTATATTTCAAACAAAGAGTGATATTATATTTGAGCATATCGTAGAGCAAGCAACGATGGGATATAACTGGTTAGTAGCCTAATTTGTTTTTCATTGTTGTATAGGCGAGTTTATAGTATGCTAAAAATCATCATTATTATTGCCGTTTACGGCTGACCCACAAAAATCTGTGGTTATATCAAAAAGAAAACCCTATGATTAAGATTTTCAAAGGGTTTTTTGTTGTCTAAGGAACAATGTATTGTTTATAGTTAAACCTTGTTTATGCTGTCTATGAAAAGTACACTTTTCATGAACTATTTCCTTTAATGAAAAATCAATGTTATTTCGTGACGAATTTCAAAGATTTTAGTACATGAAAAGCACCTAAACTTTTATAGACTTTGAGCATATTTATAGAAAGTGCTTTTAGCAATATTGCATATGGACATTACATCTTTAACTTTAATCAATCCTTGTTTATATAGTTCATAGGCTCTAATGAAATCTTTCGGTATATCTGTAATAGGTCTACCAAATTTCACACCTCTTGATTTAGCTGATGCAATCCCTTCTGTCTGTCTTGTTTTGATGTTGTCTCTTTCTCTTTCTGCAACATATCCAAGCAATTTTAAAACAATATCCGTTATAAGCAAGCCAGTTAATCCATTTTGATTATTCCTAGTGTTAAGTATTGGCATATCAAGGACTTGTATATCTATGCTCATATTTATAAGACTTTCCCATTCCTTGCAGATTTGCTTGTAATTTCTACCTAATCTATCAATGCTTTTGACAATCAAAAGGTCTCCTGCCCTTAATTGAGATTTCATTTGTTGATATTTTGCTCTCCCGATGAAATTCTTTCCACTTGCTTTTTCAACAATAATTTCATCAATCTTTAATCCTTGAAGCGAATCAAGTTGTCTGTTTTCATTTTGTTCACGAGTTGAAACTCTGATATATGCAAATGTTTTAGCCATAATTAAATCTTTCTTTTGTTATCTGCTACCCTGTGGAATTTTTCAGAAAATCCCTGAACTTTAGCTACTGCAATACAATCATCTTTTGTGAATGATTAAATCTATACCATAGGTTTTGATTAGAATGACAGCTTCAGCAATTCTCTTGAATCTAAATATCAAGTTCATTTCTTTAGTTATCTTGTAAGGTTTAAGCCCCAGAGGCTCAAGTTCTTCTTCAATCAATTCTTTAGCGGCTTTGTAACTAATACCATCGTCTTGTTTAGAACAATATTTATAGAAGGAAAGAACTATATCCATATTACTTTTCTTAATCTCTTGTAGTTGATGTACAAAATCATCGTATGTTTTAATTTCTGTTATATCTTTAGTTTCTGCCATTTTCTAATCCTTTTCTTTTGTTTGGTAGAAGGGGGATTGCTCCCCCTAGTCAATCTTATGCTACTTCATTTTCTTTCTCTGTGTCTGTTATCTCTTGAATCTTGTATTGTTTTATAAATCCATTCCACATTTGCAAGAACTCCGGGTAAGCATAATCACCATTACAAGAAATTTTCACATATTCTTCTCCTGTATATAATCTTTCAAAGGGTTTATCGCCAATGTATTTCTCTATTTCATAGTCATATTGACATTCTTCATCGCCAACTACAAAACCAATCTTTATATCTTCGATATCCAATGCCCATGGTTGTTTGTCCGATGGCTTTTCTTTAATTTCAATTATCATTCCACCGTTGTTGTTATCTGTTTTATCAAAATATCTTTTGATGGTGTTCTTATGAAATACATTTGGTTGATATCGGTTACTGTTCTTGAAAGTTCGTTCAGCATATAAAGAATGTTCATCATCAATTATCTTCATGAAATCTTTCAAAGTCTTATCTTGAAAACCTCTGTAGGTAATCATCTCAAAAAAATCTTTAATGAAATGGTTGTGCATAACCCTGTCGATTCCCCATTGATGATGAACCAATCTAACATTTACATCGCCATTCCAATATGTTCTTTTAACCAAAAATGCTGTTCTTTGTCCCATTGTTATATAATCCTTTCAAATTTATTCTTATTGTTACTTCAATTCTTACCCCCCCCAGAAGGGGGAGCAAAAGCCCCTAAATAATGTCAAATTTCATATAGCTTGAAACCTTTAACAAAGC
>JAMPEO010000042.1 GCA_023665105.1 Candidatus Gastranaerophilales bacterium
AGGAGAATAAATTATTTCAATAATTATACTTTTTTCGGATAAAATTACTCAAAAATTCTTTCATAATAAATTTGGTTAAAAAAGAAAGGATTTTGTTATGCAAAATAAAAAAAGTACTGAAAAAACAAATACTACATCAAAGAAAACAAATGAAAAAGCTACTACTCCTAAAAAGAGTACCACAGAAAAATCAAACTCTAGTGCAACAAAAAAACAAAAGTAGTAAAAAGAGGGGCAATAGCCTCTCTTTTTTATTATCTATTCTTGTGAAGTGTCTTTAGAAGTAATGGATAAATCAGTGTGATAAATAAACTGGAAACTGCGTAAGTTATAAATAGTCCTGTTTTTTCTCCACAAATATTGATGAAAAATGTTTTCCATAAGCTGTTTATTAGTATCAATAGTGTAATACCTACGACAAACCGGATTATTTTGTTATAGATAGAACCTTTTTGGGCAGAAAAGTTAACAAATCTTTTTTCCAGAAACCAACCATAGAAAGCTCCAAATACAAATCCTGTTCTGGAGAATATTTCTGCTTTCATTCCCGTTGTATCATATAATAATTTACCGTCTAAGCAATCCATAGGATAGCTTTTAAATTGGACATAAATCATTAAAAGAAAATTTAAAAGGGTAACTATTCCTAAAAGAATTAAATCTCTATTTGATTTTTTTCTTCCCAATCAAGTAGTTTTTTATTGAATAAAATAATTAAAATACCGATAGCTAATGAAACAAGAACATCTTGTGGAGTATGAACTCCTAAATAATTCCTTGAAAATATAACAAGAAAAATAATTATAAAACAAAGATATCTGATGATTTTGTTATTCCAAAATAGAATTGCTGTACCGCCCCAAGTTGTAGTGCAGCTCGCTGTGTGTCCGCTAGGGAAAGAATAACCTGTCGCTGTAGTAATTGCATCAGCAAGTGGTTTTATTCTAGAATCTAAAATCCAAGGTCGATATATACAAGCTGTAGTTTTTAAAAAAGTGTTTCCTATAAAGCCAAATAGGTAACTCCAAAATAAATAAATACCATATTTTTTATTTATACACCAATACAATGCACAAATAAGCATAAGCGGAATATGAACTTCTCCAAGCATTGTAACTGTTAAAAAGAACTTATCAAAAACATGGTATGTCAGCTCTCTGAAATTTTGAAGTAACAAAAGATAATCTATTTGCCAACTTAACCAACTCATTGTATTTCTCCGTTAGATTTCTTTTAGTAAATCGCCTAAACGATGAATACCTTCATCTATCGTTTCACAATCGGCATTTGTATAGTTTAATCTCATTGTGTTTACGTCTTTAGTGTTTATATAGAAAGGATCTCCCGGTACATAAACAACTTTTCTCTCAAGTGCTTTTGGAAACATTTTCATAGCACTTACGCCTTCAGGTAATGTTGCCCATAAGAACATACCACCTTTAGGTTTCGTATAACTAACATTTGTTGGAAAATATTTTTCCATTGCATCTAACATTGCGTGTGCCTGTTTTTTGTATAATTCAGTAATTTTTGAGATATGTGTTTCAAGGTCATTATTCATTAAGTAATCCCATATCAAATATTGAGTGAAAATATTTGTGTGTAAATCACTTGCTTCTTTTGCGATAGAAATATTTCTAAGGATTTCTGTGTTTTCAGAAATTATAAAGCCTGTACGCATACCCGGTGTAACTGTTTTTGAGAATGTGCCGAGCAAAATACTGTTTTTAAGTTTTCCTGCTCCAATATAAGGTAAACGTTGACCTTCAAACATTAAATCTCCATAAGGATCGTCTTCTATTAGTACGATATCTTTTTTGTTTAATATTTCGAATACGCTTTCTCTGTTTTCTTTGGAATAACTTAAACCTGTTGGGTTTTGGAAGTTAGGAATTGCATACATAAATTTAACATCTTGTTGAACAGCTTGTTCAAGTTGTTCTAGGTTTAAGCCGTTTTCTGTTAATTCAACTTGAGTAAATTTAGGTCTATACTGTGAAAATGCTTGAATTGCTCCTAAATAGCTAGGTTTTTCAAGTATAACGTTATCATCTTTGTTTATAAAAACTTTTGCAATCAAATCAAGTGCTTGTTGAGAGCCTGTTGTTATTAAAATATTATCTATTGTTAAATTTAAACCAAATTTTTTATTATAGCGGTCGATTATATATTGTCTTAGTTCAGGTAATCCTGCTGTAATTGAATATTGAAAAACTTTACTACCGTATGTTTTTACTATTCTTTCCATTGATACTAGCAGGTCTTCTTGCGGGAAAGAAATAGGGTTTGGTAATCCGCCTGCAAACGAAATTATTTCAGGGTCTGCAGCAGTTTTTAAGATGCTTCTTATAAATGATGGCGGAGTTGATTTGATTCTATCTGATAGTAAATTTTCCATATTTCTTAATCCTCTTCTTATATTTCAAATATCCTGAGATATAAGCCAATTATACTACTAAAATATATAAATTAAACACGTGACTAATCTTTTAGACAAATATTGTTAACGTTGTATAATTTTATTATGGAACGGAAATTCAAAATAAATTCAAAATATGCACCTGCGGGAGATCAGCCAAAAGCTATCGAACAATTAGTGAATGGTATAAAAAACGGATATGATTCTCAAACGTTGTTAGGTATAACAGGTTCCGGTAAGACATTTACCATTGCCAATGTTATTGAACAAATTCAAAAGCCAACTCTCATAATTGCTCATAATAAAACACTTGCAGCACAGTTGTATAATGAGTTTAAAGAACTTTTCCCGGATAATGCGGTTGAATATTTTATAAGTTATTATGATTATTATCAGCCGGAGGCTTATATTCCCAGAACGGATACTTATATAGAAAAATCTGCAAGTATAAATGAAGAGATTGATAGATTACGCCATAATACAACAAGGAGTTTGTATGAACGAAACGATGTGATTATTGTTGCTTCAGTTAGTTGTATTTATGGTTTAGGATTACCTGAAAACTATTTTAAGGGTTCTATAGAATTAAATGTTGGTGATGAAATAGATAGAGATGAATTACTAAAACATCTTGTAAGTATTCAGTATAAGCGTAATGATGTAAACCTTGAACATTCTACTTTTAGGGTGCGTGGTGATGTTGTTGAATTGATGCCTGCTTATGAAAAGATTGTTACCCGTATATGTATGTTTGGTGATGAGATAGAAAAGATAGTTAAGATAGATCCTGTATCAGGTGAAATTGTTGAAATTCCTGAGAAAATTATTGTTTATCCTGCAGTACATTATATTTCTTATGATGAGAATGAAGAAGAAACTATTGCAATGATTAGGGCAGAGCTTCAAAATCGTTTAACCGAACTTTACGCAGAAAATAAAATTCTTGAAGCTCAACGCTTGGAACAACATGTAAAATATGATATAGAGATGATAAAAGAAATGGGTTATTGTTCCGGTATTGAAAATTATTCAAGAATTATTGAACGCAGACCTGTAGGAAGTGCACCGGCAACTTTATTGGATTATTTTCAAGGGGATTTTCTTACTGTTATAGATGAATCACACGTTACTTTGCCACAATTAAAAGGTATGTATCACGGAGATAGTGCCAGAAAAGATACTCTTGTGAATTATGGTTTTAGGCTTCCTTGTGCTAAGGATAACAGACCGTTAAAAAATGAAGAGTTTTTCTCTAAGGTTGGGCAAAAAGTATATATATCTGCAACTCCTGCAGAATTTGAAACAAAGACATCTTCTCAAATGGTAGAGCAAATTATTCGTCCGACCGGTCTTGTTGATCCTAAAATTCATATAAGATCAATCGATTCACAAATCCCGGATTTGATAAAAGAAATTGAAAAACGTGTTGAAAAAAATGAGAGAGTTCTTATTACAACTCTTACAAAAAAGATGGCAGAAGATTTATGCGACTATTTCTTGCAAGAAGGTATTAGAGTTCGTTATTTACATAGTGAAGTAAAATCAATAGAGCGTGTTGAAATCTTACGTGATTTACGATTGGGCGAGTTTGATGTTCTTATTGGTGTAAACTTATTAAGAGAAGGCTTGGATATTCCGGAAGTTTCACTAGTTGCAATTATGGATGCTGATAAAGAAGGTTTCTTACGTTCTGAAACCAGTTTGATACAAACTATCGGTCGTGCTGCACGTAACTCGTGTGGTGAAGTTATTATGTACGCAGATAAAATTACGGATTCTATGCAGCGTGCAATAGATGAAACAAATAGACGTCGAGAAATCCAAATTGCACACAACTTAAAATATGGAATTATTCCTCAAACTATTAAAAAACCTATTGAAAATAATCTATTATCATTAGTTGAAAGCTATAGAAGTTTGGAAGATATAGTTGCAGAAGAAATGGTTGATATGGGGATTGATAAGAAGAGTCTTCCAAAACTTATTGATAAGCTTGAAAAAGATATGCATAAATCTGCAAAACTTCTTGATTTTGAGCGTGCTGCCGAAATACGTGACCAATTAAAGAAATTGCGTGAAATGGTTCGAGAATCATAATTGTTACTTGTTGAAAGTGCAAATTTTTGCTAAAATTGTTATATGGAAAAAAGTGAGAGAAAAAGTCGCACATCAAGATTAAGAAGAATTGAACTCTCTATTTGGCTAGTGATATTATTAGTGTTTGTTTCCATTGCTATATTTATGTTTTACAGGCATGAAGAATCTTTTGAAACACATAGGATAAAAATGCCTGATGTTGATGGGCTTATTGTTGGTTCTCCTGTAAATTTGATGGGAATACCTGTTGGATATGTCACTAAAACAAAAATAATGAATGATGATGAAGTACTTGTAAAGTTTAAACTTACAAATAGGAATGTTCATATACAGAAAGGTACTGTTGCAACTGTTGAATTTAGTGGCTTAGGCGGTTCTAAATCTTTAGAACTTTATCCACCGTCAAATAATAAAACAGTTACAAAAGAATTGCTTGTGAATAAATATGATGATTATATACTTGTTGAACGACCAAAAAGATTACGTGATTGTTGGACATTGTTATATCAAATGTATAAGAAAATTGTTACTATTGCATATAGTTTATCATCGTTTGGGCAAGAACTTGATTCAGCCGCAATAATACCGTCTGTATCAAATACTGTTGATACCATAAACTTTATAAATTATGCTGATAATTGGCTAGATAATTCTCATAGTAATATGAAAAATTTTAGAAAAATATTAGAACGTAAGGATAATAAGAAATGATTAAAGAAAATGTGAAAGTAATTGACAATCCTGTTATTTGTCAAAGTTTATGCACGATGCGTAATAAAAATACCGATTCACAAGGGGTACGTATTGCTGCACGTAAAATTACAAGGGTGTTACTATATGAGGCATCAAAAAATCTACCATTAGTTGATAGAGAAATTGAAACTCCTGTAACTAAATGTGTTTCTAAAGACATTGCCTCTGATATTACAATAATAATATCTCCAATATTAAGAGCTGGTTTGATTTTTACGGATGAAGCTATCGATATACTTCCGGATGCTTGTATACGACATATTGGTATGTATAGGGATGAGAAAACATTAAAGCCGGTTTGGTATTATAACAAAGTTCCGATGGCAACGCCAAATCCTGAAAAATTTTATGTATATATTACAGATCCAATGCTTGCAACAGGTAATTCAATGTTAGAAGCAATAAGATTATATGCAGAAAAAGATATTCCTATAAAAAATATAAAATGTATAAATATAATTGCGGCACCGCAAGGTATAGAACTTATTCAAAAAGAGTTTCCTGAAATAGAGATTATAACAGCTTCTATTGATGAACGTTTGAATGAAAAGGGTTATATCGTTCCTGGTATGGGCGATGCGGGTGATAGAATATTTAATACAGTTGTAGAACATTAAACAAAAGAAGGTTAATATGAAAAGAGCAATTATTGTAGTTATTGATTCAATGGGTATTGGTGCAATGCCTGATCACGCAGAATTTAATGATATTGCAGAATGCAATACACTTAGAAATGTTTGTCATTTTAATAAAGGTTTAAAGGCACCTAATATGGCAAAATTAGGTCTTGGTAATATCCAAGATTTTGAAGGAATTGAAAAAGTATCTGAGCCAACAGGACAATATGGTACACTACAAGAAAAATCAAAAGGAAAAGATACTACTACAGGGCATTGGGAAATTGCTGATTTGGTCTCAGAAAAACCTTTCTCAACTTTTCCAAATGGATTCCCACAAGAACTTATTGATAAGTTTATTGAAGAAACCAAATGCGGCGGTATTCTTGCAAATTATCCAGCAAGCGGAACTGCAGTTATCGAAGAATTAAACGATGAACATCAGAAAACAAGATTCCCGATTATTTATACAAGTGCTGATAGCGTGTTCCAGATAGCACTTGATACAGATTTGATTCCGTTAGAAACATTATATAATTGGTGTATAATAGCTCGCAGATTACTTGATGAGGGTAATTATCACGTATCAAGAGTTATTGCAAGACCATACAAAGTTATTGCTGGAAAACCTACTAGAATTGGAAAAGATAGACGTGACTATTCTGTTGAACCTACTGGTGAAACTATTTTGGATAGAGTTAAAAATTCAGGTGGTGAAGTTGTTGGTATTGGTAAAATAGAAGATATCTTTTCTAAAGCCGGTATTACACATGCAATTCATACCGGTTCTAATAAAGAAGGTCTTGAATTAACTCTTAAGGCTGTAAAAAATGAATTGGATTTAGAGTCTATTAAATATGATTCTATACCTACCGGATTTAAACCTAATAAGTCTATTATTTTTACAAATCTTGTAGATACTGATATGCTATTTGGACATAGAAATGATGCAGCAGGATATGGTAAGGCTATTGAAGAAATAGATGAATATGTAGGAAAAATTATTCCAGAAATGTCTGAGGATGATTTGTTGATTATTACGGCAGATCATGGTTGTGATCCTACTGTACCTGGAACAGACCACACTAGGGAATACGTTCCGGTATTATTCTATTCAAAAAATATTGAACCTAAAAATTTAGGAACAGTTTTAGGCTTTGATTATATATCTAAAATAATAACAGAGTGGATATTTTAAATAGTTTGTTATATACTTGTTGTAGAATTATCATTTGATAGTTCGGTTAGTAAAATATAAAGGAGAATAAAATGAACGTTAGAGTTGAAGATTCATGTATCGCATGTGGTGCTTGCGAATCAATTTGTGACGCAGTATTCACTATCGAAGATAAGGCAGAAGTTAATGAAGCTGGTATCGCTGGTAATGAAGATTGTGTTAAAGAAGCAGCTGATTCTTGCCCAGTTCAAGCGATTGTTGTTGAATAGTTTATAAATTTAACTATAAAAAAGACCTGCAATTTATTTGCAGGTCTTTTTACTTTTTATTTGTTTTAGTGTTTAACCATTACTTGAGATTTGAAGTTAT
This sequence comes from Candidatus Gastranaerophilales bacterium, assembly GCA_023665105.1. Lineage (GTDB taxonomy): Bacteria > Cyanobacteriota > Vampirovibrionia > Gastranaerophilales > Gastranaerophilaceae > UBA2883. The sequence continues at coordinate 7,433 of JAMPEO010000042.1, forward strand.
TAAGGTCTTCTATTGTATCAATACCAATAGGCTTATTATCTACAACTGAAACTTTTATTCTCATTCCCATTTGAAGTACTCTTAATTGCTCAAGGCTTTCAGATAATTCTAATGGTGTTTGTGAAGCATGTGTCATAGCGAATAATGCTTCTCTTTTATATCCATAAATACCTAAGTGTCCATAGAATTTTGAATGTCCTTCGTTTCTTTCAAAAGGTATTTTTGAGCGTGAAAAGTATAGTGCAAAATTATTGTTATCAAATACACATTTTACAAGATTTGGATTTCCCACTTCTTTCATATCTTTTATTTCAGTGACTAATGTTGAAACATCAGCTTTATCATCATTTTTAACTAATCCGATTACTCTATCAATATTTTCAGGATCAATCATAGGCTCATCGCCTTGAAGATTAACGATATATCCGATTTCAGGATGGCGTTCTACTACTTCTGCAATTCTGTCACTACCACTATTATGTGATTCAAGTGTCATTTCTGCTTCTGCTCCAAACATTAAAGCTGTCTCATAAATTTGTTGATTATCCGTTGCAATAATAACTCTATCTGCAAGATTTGCTTGAACTGCTTTTTCAAAAACCCATTGTATAATAGGTTTTCCACCTACTTCTATAAGCGGTTTACCCTTTAATCTGCTAGAACCGTAGCGTGCAGGGATAATTACTGCTGTTTGTTTTTCATCCATAATATTCACCTCTTAATATAATTTTAGAATTTATGTACGAGATAATACTAAAATTATTTTTTTATGTCACTCTGAAACAAGTTCAGTGTCTTACAACTATAAGATGTTGAAATAAGTTTAGCAAACTATTTCTGTGTAAAGTTGTATATTATTCTCTAATTTTATTATACTGCGTGAATATAAAAAAAGTAAATAAGTTTATTTTGTAACTAAATAACCTACCCATTGGTCTTGGTAAAGAGTTTCTTGAATATTTAAGTGTTCTCTTTCTATTGCATCTAAAACAACTTGTTTTTTGTTATCCATAATTCCACTTAAAACCATTTTTCCATTAGGTTTCATTATGTTCTTTAAATCACCCATTATATCTGCTAGTACATTATGTAAAATATTTGCACATACAAAATCAAATTGTTCATTTACATTATCTATAGTACCAAGCTCAAATGTGCATTTTACATTATTTTTTAGAGCATTTTCTTTTGCAACATCAATAACTGTTTCATCAATATCGCATCCATAAACATATTCTGCACCAAATTTTTTTGCAATTATTCCTAAGATACCTGAGCCCATCCCGATATCTGCAACTCTATCTCCTTTTTTTACATATTTTTCAATGCATTTTACAGGAATTTGTGTTGTTTGATGGGTACCTGTTCCAAAAGCACAGCCAGGATCTAAGGATATTATTATTTCATTTTCTTTTTGTTGGTAATCTATCCAAGATGGAACCACAACTACTTTATCAGTAATATGTGTTACATCCCAATTTTCTTTCCATTTTTTTGACCAATCTTCATTTTCTTTTTCCAAAAGTGCACAATCCCAGCTTCCAAGTTCTTCATCAGTAAAACCTGTTTCTTTCATTTCTTGTCGTTTTAATTTTATAAATTCACAAACATCATCAAATTCCGGAGTTATAAGACTACGTAAAAATACTTTTAATGTACCTTTAGATGTTTCTGTCATTTCTAAATCTTTAAATTTCTGTTCTTCCATCAAGACTCCTTCACAGTCCAGATGTTCAAAGCAAATATTAGCAACGTCATCTTCTATTTGTGGATTTATTTTTATGTATAATTCGTAGTATTTTTGTTTAATCTCAGTCATCTTATTTTATAGCTTTTTTAATCATTTTTAGAGAATCTTCTGCAAATTTCAAAGAATCTTTTTCTGCACATTTTGCAAAGGATATAGTATCAGCTTGCAATTCAGGTTTCATTTTTGGCATAGATGCCGAAATTTCTTCCGGTATAATATCTTTTTGTTTGTCCATATTCAATGAAGTGTGTGCTAAGTATCCCAAACTCAAACAAGCAATTCCAAATAAAATTCTATCTGTTTTCATTTCTTTACTCCTTTGTTGCGATACTTATAAAAAAGACTAACAAAAATATTTTTGCTAGTCTTTTTTTTGTTAACCTTCAATGAACTTACCCATAGCTCTGAATTTATCATATCTTTGGGTTCTAAGTTCTTCTGCTGATAAACCTTCTAATTCAGCGATAGAGTTAAGAATAGCTTCTTTCATGTTTTGACTCATTTCGCTATAACAAGTATGAGCACCACCGACAGGTTCTTTTATAGCTCCGTCAACAATACCTAATTCTATCAAATCATCTGATGTAATTTTCAATGCTTCGGCAGCATCCGGATATCTTGTTGCATCTCTCCAAAGAATAGATGCACAGCCTTCCGGCGAGATTACTGTGTAATATGCGTGTTCAAGCATAAGTACTTTGTTTGCCACTGCTAAACCTAGAGCTCCACCACTACAGCCTTCGCCCATAATGATAGCAATTACAGGAACTTTTAGTTTTGCCATTTCTCTTAAGTTAACAGCAATCGCAACACCTTGCCCTGTTTCTTCGGCACTTATACCAGGATATGCACCTGGAGTATCAATCAATGTAACAATAGGCATATTAAATTTGTTCGCGTGATTGAACAATCTCAATGCTTTTCTATATCCTTGCGGTTGTGGCATGCCAAAGTTATATTCAAGATTTTCTTTTGTTGACTTACCTTTTTGTGTACCAATCAACATAACTTTTTTATCGCCAATTTTTGCCAAACCGCCAATAATAGCTCTATCATCAGTACCTTCTCTATCTCCGTGTAGTTCTATAAATTCATCACAAATCAGTTTTGTATAATTCAAGAAATTAGGACGTTCCTGATGTCTTGCGATTTGTAGTTTTTGGAACGGTTTCAAATTAGAATAAAGTTCCTTTTTGTAATCATTTGCTTGTTGTTCAAATGTTTCGATTTCTTTATTTAAGTCCATGCCTGACTCCAAACTTATTTTTTTCAATTCTTTTATTTTTTCTTGTATTTCAACTAAAGGTTTTTCAAATTCTAATACTACCATTCTTACACCTCATGCATTGCCAAAATAGATGACAAGTTCTTTCTTAAGTCTTCACGTTTAGAAACTACGTCTACTTGACCATATTTAAGCAGATATTCTGCAGTTTGGAAATCTGCAGGTAATTTTTGTCTGATAGTTTGTTCAATAACACGTCTGCCTGCAAATCCGATTCTGGCACCTTGTTCTGCGATGATAATATCTCCAAGTGTACCGAAACTGGCAGTTATACCGCCAAAGGTTGGTTCAGTAAGAAGATTTATGTATAATAAACCTGCTTCGTCTAATCTTGCCACAGCACAAG
>JAMPEO010000043.1 GCA_023665105.1 Candidatus Gastranaerophilales bacterium
TGAACTCATTGCTGCTGAAATCAATATTACAATTAGTAATGTCATTGTTGGGTTTACACCCTTAACAGTCGATACCAAAAAATACATAGAAATGCCAAAGACAAATAATATCAATAATGTCAGCAGTAATATATTTTTATTTGCATACGAAAATGCATCTATAAAATATTTTACAAAACATCTATCTGACTTAAACCAGTCTAAAAAAAGTTTACAAAATTGAGCAATCTTTCCTATCATTTTGATTTAACCATTTGAGCCTTTCTTTTCTTTCTACGCATTAAGTCTACAAATGCTTCTAATCTTGTAATATAACCCGCACGTCCGGTTTGTTCATCCATAATTAAGGCTAGTATAGGTACCTCACAGTCTTCTCTCATCGCAGGGAAGATGTTCTGTGACATAATCTCAGGCATACAAGTGAAAGGACTGATATGAATTATACCATCTATTTTTCTTTCATCTGCATAAGCTACATCTGATACACATTCCAATGCATCACCACCAATATCTCGCATTAGATATGGTTTTGCCAATCTTTCTGCTCTCTCAAGGTGTGTTTCACCTTTCCTGAACGCTTTTGGTATTATTGCATCTTTTAAAAAACTGCTGACAGTTAAACTTCTTCTGGTTTGTACTCCCATTCTGCCCAATTCTTTTTCAAGATATTGGTTTGAAAACTCATCGTTAACAAGGAATATCTCACCTGTAATATCAACATTTAATACATCTCTCGTTTCATCAATTTTGGTAGAACGTATTAGTTCTAAACCTTTTTTCAAAGCTTTCTTTAAATCAGATGTCTTATCTGCTGTCTTAACAAGGTTCAATGCTTTTTTATAATTCTTTTCAGCTTCATCCTGTTTTATTTCTCTTGCTCTGTAATATGCAAGTTCTGTGTCAAGTTCATCTATTACAAATATTTTTCTTATAACAATATTTATTGTTCGGATTATCTGGATAGGATTATTCTTACCTGTGAGTTCAACTAAAAACCTGTATAAACCTTTTATTCCATCATATAATGAAAATTCTATATAATTCGATTTATAACCCAAATCAGCCAATGTTTGTTTTATATTATTACCATATTCGCCAAGTCTGCAAATACCCGGTGATGTAATCATTGCTACATAATCTGCACCGTTTTCAATCGCTTCTATAAAATTACCCAAGATAAGTTTATATGGTAAACAAATTGCTTCCGGTGAATATTTTGTTCCTAATGACAAAGTTCTTTTGCTTGTATATGGAGGAACCATTGGTTCTACACCGATTTTTCTTAAGGCTGATGCCCATGCTATTGATATTGTTCCCATATGTGGGAATGCTACTTTTATTTTTTTCTTATTTTTACCCATTGCTATTTTCTTTCCGATGCCTATTTGTGTCTTAAGTTAGGGTTTCTTGCAGCCATTGTTTCATCCACTTTCTTTATAGGTGCACAATGTGGTGCAGAAACAACTGTTTCCGGATTTTCCTTAATTTCTTCTGCTATTTTTAGCATTACTTCTACAAAATCATCCAATCGTTCTTTTGATTCTGTTTCTGTAGGTTCAATCATTATTGCTTCATGTACGATTAGTGGGAAATATACTGTAGGCGGATGAATTTCATAGTCCATAAGGCGTTTCGCTATATGAAGTGTTGACGCTCCTTGTGATTTTTGTTTTTCTCCGCACAATACAAATTCGTGCATACATTTCTCATCATACGCTAAATCGTATGCATCTTTTAATTTATCCTTTAAATAATTTGCATTTAATACCGCATCTCCGGTTGCATCCTTTAATGTTACACCCATCATTAAAATATATGCGTATGCTCTTACAAATACTCCAAAATTCCCGTAAAAAGAACGAACTTTTCCTATAGAATCAGGCATATTGTAATTTCTGATGTATTTCTCTCCATCAAATTCTATAATCGGTGATGGCAAATAATCTTTTAATTTGTCTACAACACCAATAGGACCGGCTCCAGGACCGCCTCCTCCGTGTGGCGTTGAGAATGTTTTATGCAAATTAAGGTGACAAACATCAAATCCCATGATTGCAGGATTTGAATATCCCATAATTGCGTTTAAATTAGCTCCGTCATAATATAATAAAGAACCGTTTTTATGCATTAGCTCGGATATTTCCAGAACGTGTTCTTCAAATATACCGACAGTATTAGGATTTGTCATCATTATTGCAGCAATATCATCATTTAATAATGTTTTTAAGTCCTCTACGTCAACTTGACCGTGTTCGTTTGATTTCACCTGTACAATATCAAATCCTGCCATATTTGCACTTGCAGGATTTGTTCCGTGTGCAGAATCAGGAACAATAACTTTTGTTCTATTTTCACCGCGTTTTTCAAAATATTTTTTTATAACAAGCATTCCTGCAAATTCACCGTGTGCACCGGCTGCAGGTTGTAAACTAATAGCATCCATACCTGTCAAAACTTTTAATGATTCTTGTAGTTTAAACATCAATTCTAATGCACCTTGTGAGTCCTCATCATTTTGCATTGGATGTAAGTTTGCAAAATTCTCAAGTCCTGCAAGCATCTCATTAACCTTAGGATTATATTTCATTGTACAAGAACCCAATGGGTACATTCCTGTTTCTACACAAAAATTCTTGTCGCTTAACGCTTTATAATGCCTTAAAACTTCCAATTCACTTATCTGTGGAAGTCCTATTTTTTCATCTCTTATAAATTCTTGTGATATTGATTTTAGTTGTGTTTCCTCTCCGCAAATGTTTATCCCGTCAACATTGTTAGATTTTTCAAATATAGTCTTCATTCGCATTCCTGTTTCATTAGTTCTTTTCTTACTTTTTTTAGTGCATTTTGGATTATTCTGGATATTCTTGATTGCGATATATCAAACTCAACTGATATATCTTTCAATTTTTTGTCTTGGAAGAATTTTGCTTCGACAAGTGCCTTTTCTCTCTCTGGCAGGTGTTTAATAGCTTCTATTATTCTTCCTTTTAACTCAGAAAATTCCGCTTGTTCTGATGGTGTCATTGATTCATCTTTTACTATTACAGGGTTTTCAGCTTCTGCCATAGCCTCAACAGAAAGAATAGTCTTATAAACAACTTCTCTGACTTCTGAGTTGTTTACCGGTTGACTGTTCTTTAATGAATACCAACGATAACGACGACGGATTTCATTACGGATTTCCCATTTTATTGCTTTTGTAAGGTATGCGTTATTATAAAAAGATGCTGAACCGTTCTTTAGAACAAGGTAAACTGTATGTGTTGCAAGGTTAACAATTTCAGGGTACTCAATAAGCCCGTATGATGAAACTTTTGAAAATTCCACTTTCGATACAGTTTCAATAAGCTCCGAATATTCTTTTAAATTTATAGTCTCTTCTTTTGCAACCTTACTCATACCAAAATAATATCAGAAAATTGTCCTATTTACAATTATTTTTACATGATTTTTTATTTTATTTTGTAAAAATTTTCTTCACTAATATGATTTTCTTGAATATATCATTATTTAATATAATAGCAACGCATATACACTAAAAAGATGAAAAACAATTCGTATCGGTAAAGAAGACGTTTAAATCTGCCGAATAATAAACAAAAAGCAGGAGGCTTTTGTGTTCACAAACGGAATAAATTCATATAACGCAGTAAGAGAAGATAGTTCTAAACCCCGTATGGATAATCAAGGTTTTGATTTTGATGGGGAAGCTTTTTCTGATTTGATGGATGAAAAACCTGCCGGAAAAGGCTTACGTGAAACAGCTCAAGAACTGGCTGAAGATGAATCAATTCTTTCAACTGATGAAGAAAATAGAGCTATGATTAAAAAGAAACCTGAACAATCAGAAGCTCCTAAACCTCATTTTGCAATGGAAGAAGATAAAGCACGATTGCTTAAATTGATGGATATGTCTAACAAGCTAAATATGATAAATATCACAAAAAGTAAAAAAGAATTAGAAAATACTGTTGGACCTGCTATTGAAGAAAATGATGAACCGGAAGATATTACTGCTGTTATTGCAAAACTTATGGCAGGTAAAGAATCTGATGGAGATGTCGAAAATGATGATATTGAAGCATCTGTAAATCTTGAAAAACATCCGGAAGATTTTGATGAAGATAACAATGGACGAAATTCACAAATACTTCATGAAACTGAAGAAGAACTCCTTGAAGATATGTCTATCCTCTCAACAGAAGAAGAAAACCTTGAGATGGCAAGACGTAACTCAATGCAGCATTTGAGTGATGAAGATTATAAAACAACCGAAGATGATATGTTGTTTATGAATGATATAGTAGCTCTTAACAATCAGGTTCAAATTGAAAAATCTGATAAAGTACAAAATACTCAAAATGTGCTAAGTGCTCTTATGAACCAAACTAGAGGACTTGATACATTTAACAGAATGACTGTGGAAGAAATGAGAGGTGCTGATGTTGATTGTATTATCGGTATCTTAAGAAGAGGTTCCGCAAGTACTGCTAGTTTTACAAATGAAGATAATGATGAACTTGATAGATTATCAAGAAAATTCCTTGAATTGCTCAGAGATTCTATTGCGAATCATAAAGTTTTCAGAATAGATTTTGACAATGATATTTCTGTCATTATAAAAGTAAATGTAGATGGAAAAATAACCGCAGAATTTCAAACAAGTGATGATGCGATTGAAACATATCTAAAAAATAATTTACACGTATTAAAGGAAAAATTTAATGCCCTAAATGTCGATGGTGACGTAAGTTACAAAAAAATATCAGAAGAATAAATGAGAGTAGAATTAACATAAAGGAGAGAATCAAATGTATGATTCGTATACAACCGCGATAAATACCCAGAGAGCAACAACACATTGGATGGATACCTTAACCGATAACATGACCAATATGTATACTCCTGGTTTTCGTGAAAACAAAGTGACATTTGACACATTCTTAGGCGGTGCTGTTGTTGATAACCCGCTAAAGAATCAGGGTCAAGGTAAATCAACACCTGGTACTTCAAATGAAAACGTTTTCTTTGAAGGTAACGGCTTCTTTATCACACGTAATGATCAAGGTAAAATTATCTATACAAGATTAGGTGAATTTACTTTTGACTCAGAAGGTGTTTATAGAGCTAAAAATGGTGATGCTGTTCAAGGTTATATATTAAACGATAACGGCGAAATTATGGCAGGTACTAAAACCATTAGTGCAGATTTATATGAAGAAACTGCATTAAAAGGTGGTGCTCTAAGTATTCCAACTACAAATATTAAACTATGGATTGACCCTAATAACGGAAAATTTATGGGTAAATATGATGAATATGAAATTAAAGATGATGGTACAATCTTTGGTAAAGCTGATGGTGGAAAACGCTCTATCCCTTTATACAAAATTGCAACAGCAAACTTCCATAATAATAACGGCTTATATGAAATTAGTGACGGTAAGTTTGTTGAAACCGAAGAATCAGGTAAGCCTGTAATCGGTAAAGGACAAATTCGTTCTGGGCTTCTTGAACAATCTAACACAAGTTTCAAAGACAATATGAGTCATTATCAACAAGCTAAAATGCAAATGGAACTTGTAAATGCTTTGATTAAATCAAACAAAGAACTTTTGGAAGAAGCTATGAGACTTGTAAGTTCATAGTACTAATTGACAATTATAGAGAAAATTGGGAAATTAAGTTAGTGTTAGTTAAACTCCATTTTAACGGGAACAGAGATGTTCCCTTTTTATTTTTATTCAACACTATCTATAAATCCACCGCCAATAACAGTTTCTCCATCGTATAACACTATTGATTGTCCGGTAGTTATTGATTTTTGCATATCAATAAAATCTACTTTAAGTGTGTTTTCGTCATGCATACAAGCTTTAACTTCGATAGGTTGTTGAGTTGAACGGATTTTTGCTGTGATTTGTTTTGTTTCAAATAATTCTTGTATTGAGTTTCCAACTTCATCCCAAGAACCTTTTATCCAGCATAAGTTACTTGCATAAAGTGTCTTTTTGAAAGTTTTGTCTACATATCCTACGACTACTTCATTTGTTTCTTTTCGTAGTTCTAAAACATATAACGCTTGTGGAGCTGCAATACATATACCTTTTCTTTGGCCAACTGTATAATTCCAAATCCCATTATGTTCTCCGAGTATATTACCATCCAAATCAACAATATTCCCTTTTTTTGCTTGAAGTTTTAGCAAGTCATTATAATCACCGCTATAAAAATCTTGGCTATCAGGTTTTTCTGCCACATCAAGTCCATAACTTTTTGCTTTTGCACGTATTTCATCTTTTGTATACGAACCTAATGGAAGTATTATGTTTGATAATTGCTCTTGAGAGAGCCTATATAAAAAGTATGATTGGTCTTTATTATGTGCAACCCCTCTTTTTAAAATATATTTTCCATCAGTATCTTTTTCTATTCTTGCGTAATGACCTGTTGCAAATTTATCAAATTCAATTCCTTGTTGTTTTGCATTATCTGGGAATGCTCCAAATTTGATTTCGCAGTTGCATAATATACAAGGATTTGGTGTTCTGCCTGATAAATATTCTTCTTTAAAATTATCAAGAACAGTTTTTGTATATTGTTCAACACAATCAATATCATAAAATGGAATATTTATTTTACGGCATAAGGTTCTGACTTCTTCCATATCTTGTTTTTCATTCGTTCCGTAACAAGATTTTTTGCGAGGTTGAGTTGTTGTTAGTGTATTTTCGGTACCATCCGTGCCCCATATAGCCATTCTTGCACCTATTACATTGTAGCCTTGTTCTTTAAGTAGCAAAGCCGTAACAGTAGAGTCTACTCCACCTGACATTCCAACTAAAACTGTTTCCATAATATCCTCGCTTTTTGTATAAATTAGCATAAAGTTACAGCATATTCAAACAACACAAAAGAACTGCTGATGCAGTCCGTTTTGTGTTATTTCTAGTCTAGTTTTTTGAACAGTTTCGGACTTACTTATTCATAATTCATCGGATATAATAATATCCCTTAACACACACATTGTCTTAGTCCTGTTCATAGGGTTCTCTGTTGGTTGATCTTTGGTGGTATCAATACAAAGATTTTTTACGGTTGTATGCAGGTTGGAGTCTTTTTATCAATAAACCCATGACAAACTCTTTGCACACACATTTTAAAACCGAAGTATATAAATTCATGATTTTATTCAAACCCTTACACATATAAGAATTCCCCAGATATAATTAAGCTTTCATTGTACGTTAAACATGATTATACGCTTTTTTTTGAATTTGTCAAATTTTTTCTTGAAATCCTTGTTATCACTGATTTTTATATAAATTTAAATAATATGCTTGACATTAAATCTTGTTTTAGTACAATAATAATTGTCAGTAAGCCCCCATCGTCTAGAGGCCTAGGACAACACCCTTTCACGGTGTAGACAGCGATTCGAATTCGCTTGGGGGTACCATTTAAAAAAGAGGTTCAAAAGAACCTCTTTTTTTTATTATGTATTATTGGAATTTATATCCTGACCAAATACTGTATTCTCCGAGAACGGCTCCATTTGCTGAACTTTTGATTTTTGTTCTTGATAGTGCCATTTCCATTTCTTTTTCTTCTTGTTTTGTTACCATTCTTCCGTATGTAGCACAATTTTGCATAATATTTTCTTTCTCTTTTACATTTGTACTATACCAAGCAATAGGATTTGCATAATATACATAAGAATATTCAGTGATATCATAATATACAAAAGCTTTATCAATACGACTTTTTAATTCTTTTTCAAGTTTTGCTTGCTGTTCTTTTAATAATTTTTCTATCTCTTGTTTTGCTTTTTCAATTTCTTGTTTTTTCTTTTCCTCTGCAGCAGCTATATCTTTATATTCTTGTGTATTTTTATAAACAATAGCATCTTCTTTTATCCAGTCACCGTCTGATGTTTTTAAGAATCCATTTGTTTTATAACTGTCTTTATATACATTTATCTCTTCCAGTGTATTCATTTTCTTAAAACCGGTATTACTTTGTGCTTTTTTGCATATTATTGTATCCGGTGCTTTAATATATGCAGTTGTAGTTTGTGGTTTAAGCATTGTCGATAAAACAAAAAAGCCAATAATACTCCATATTCTAACTTTCTTTGTATAAAGTTGTTGGAAACGTTCTTTGATTGCATTATAGCTTGGTGGCAAAATTAGCAAACCTGCACAAAAACTGCAAATAGATGAAAAAAGTTCATCTTTAATTGTAAAAATTGAAAATAGAAAGCATATTCCCAAAAACCATAGAAAAATATTTAAGCATTTTTTGTTGAATTGTTCCATTTCTTTTGCTTGTTTGTCATAATTTACAAAAAATTCATCCTTATTTTTTAAGCATTCAACAATCATTTCCTTTAGAGTTTTTACAGAACCGGCAATAACCTTGTAAATTTTAATTGTGTTTTCTGCTGTTTTTATCTCTAATAATTCTTTTTTATCTTCTTCTATGACTTTTACATCAAGAATTTCTGTATAAGGTATAAATAATACTTGTTTGGTTTTTTCCAGTATTTCTATTCCGTCATGAGTTAAAATTAAGTTAATAAGGGTTTGTTGATTAACAAATTTAATTCCTTCCATACAATAACATACAAAATTAGTTTGTAATGTGGTAATTGTCATAAACACACTCTCCTTTTATCTGATATAAATAACACCTATTGAGATACTTATTTGATTCTATCAGATAAAAGTGTTTTTGTAAAATTAAGCTTGCTATTGTATGGTTTGTGCTGTTTGTTCAAAAATATCTGTAAAACTGCAGGTTTGGGTATCAAATACGCCCTTATCTGTTATCTTAAGTTCTGGAATAACAGGTAAGGATAAGAAGCCCATAGCCATAAATGCATCATCTAATTCACAACCTATTTGGCGTGCTGCTTTATTGAGTTCTTCACCCTTTTCTATTACGTATTCAGCATCTTTATCAGATATTAAACCTGCAACAGGCAATGGTAAATGTGCTAGTATTTCTCCATTATTAACTACAATTTTACCGCCATGTGACTTAATAAGTGCAACAGCTGCTGTGTACATATCACTGTCACTCGTACCAATAACTATCATATTATGTGAATCGTGGGCAACAGTTGATGCAATAGCTCCGGATTTTAGATTGAAGCCTTTAACAAAGCCTTTGCCGATATTTCCACCGGCTCTATGACGCTCAATAACACATATTTTTAAAGTATCATTTTCAAGATTGCTTTCTGCATATCCGTCTATAATATTTATTTTTGATTGAACACTTTTGGTTAAAAGTTGTTTTGGTATTACTTGTATTGCTTTGACAGTATCTGATTTTGCTACTAATTTAAAGTCATCGTATTTTATCCATTTTACATTGACAGAGCCGCGAACATTTGGAATGTCGTTTTCTTTTATTTCAGAAACAAGATGTCCATTGTTTGCTACAAGTTCTCCATTCTTGAATACAAGTTCAGGATTAAAATCTTTCAAATCCGGTAATACCAAGAAATCTGCCTTATAACCCGGTGCAATAGCACCAAGATTTTGTATCTTGAAGTATTCAGCAGTATTTAAGCTTGCCATTTGGATAGCTTTAATTGGATCAATACCGTATTCTACAGCTTTTTTAACCATTGAATTAATATGTGCTTTTAAATCTTCCGGATGTCTGTCATCTGTTACAAATATGCATTTACGTGTGTTTGTTTTTGCTAAAAGAGGTAGCAATGCTTCTAAATCTCTTGCAGCAGTGCCTTCACGTATCATAAGGTACATTCCCAATCTTAGTTTTTCTTGTGCTTCTTCAGGCGTGGTGCATTCGTGATCAGAACGTACACCGCTTGAAATATATGCACATAAATCTTTACCGCTTAAACATGGTGCGTGTCCATCAATCTGTTTATTATGTGTTTTTGCAAGTTCAAGTTTTGCCATAACGTTTTTGTCAAGATTTAATACACCAGGATAATTCATCATTTCTGCGATACCAAGAACCCAAGACTTATCTATCAATAATGATAAATCATAACTGTTCAAATCAAAACCAGAAGTTTCAAACGGAGTTGCAGGGACACAAGATGGAAGCATTGTATAAACGTCCATTGGTAATCCTTGTACAGCTTCGTGCATAAAACTGATACCATGTAAGCCCAATACATTTGAAATCTCGTGAGGGTCAATTATTACGGTTGTTGTACCCGCAGGAACTACCATTTTTGCAAATTCTGAAGGTAATAACATTGAACTTTCGATATGAACGTGTCCATCAATAAAGGATGGTGAAACAAATGCTCCGTTTACATCAATCTCTCTTTTTCCGTGATAGTCACTTCCTATACCGGCAATGATTCCATCCGCTATAGCTATATCTGCTTTGTGGATTTCTTCTGATAATACATTTATAATGTTGGCATTTTTTATTACTAAATCTGCCGGTTCAAGTCCTCTTGCTACTTTGATAGTATGTTCTTGCATAAATTTGTCCTCATAGATTTTCAGTATTTTATCATGTAAAAAGAAAATCTACAATTATTTTATAAAAAGGTGTTATGAATATTCATAACACCTTTTTCCCCTTATATTTTTA